>JAYVNW010000354.1:0-1909 GCA_043758225.1 Candidatus Kuenenia sp.
AATCCCATCATTGGCAGCACTGGAAAATCCTGACGCCCTGTGTAAATCGCTCCGCCGGTCATCGATAACTTATCCGGCACCAGCTTCCACTGCAACAACGCCATTCCGAAGAGTTTGAATGCATCCTGACTGGACTGAAAATCGCTTCGAACTGAAGGCGTAAACAGCACCAGTGTGGTGAGGCGATCGTTCATCACTTTCTTCCAGAACGACTTCACACCAGCTTCATAAAGTGCGTCCGGTACGTCGAGCCCCGGATTGGCATTGAGCTGATCCATGCGAAAGAACGGGGTCAACGTGATGACATGGTCCATGCCATCGATCGGCACGGCAAACGTTCCTAACAGGTCAAAAGTCTTGATTCCCAGACCATTCGTGCTGCTGCCTGGAATGACTCCGTACGCTGTCTGCGCTCCTTGAAAACATGTTGTGCGATGGCGAATCAATGGAGTATCGCAGTTGTCAAATTCCGGCGCGCAACTTGTTTCGCATCCCGCTAACGAAGTGGCATCGAGCAGCGTGGGGCGGGTGGGTAATTCATCATTGCCTCCAGCGATCATGCGAGGATCATTTAACTGCGCATTCGGTTCAAGGGCCGACAGTCGATCCGACGGATCGTTTGGTTGAAAAGACGGTGATCCATTCCCAGGCGACGCTTCAGTGAATGACTCTTCAGGTAAGTCAGAGTACGATTTCAGTCGCAACTCGTCCAAAAATGAATCCTGCGCGCGTGCCTTAGCAGTGGCGATCGGGATGATCAGCGTTGATAATATCAGCCAGCGGGCGAACAGGTTCATGATTCAGGATCGCATCGGCCACGGAAACAGATCTTGAGTAGAATCGGCTTTTTCGGGCGATGACGAAGCATCGGAATTATGCATTGAAGTGAACTAGTCCACTCAATAAATATTCAGTGTCGGCGTTTTCTGCCGAACGCAGCAAGCCACGCAGGCAACCGGCGATTTCAGCCGCGCGATCGGCTCTCATTTTCTTTGATGCGCTCAAGAAGTTTTGCACTCGACGGCCCTGCGCTACTCAATTCGAAGCGACGTGAATCAGCGTCTGTGGCAGAAATGTCGATTCGAAGCCGATCGGCCGGCAGGCACTCATTGACTCGTTCAGCCCATTCGATCAGGCATAGCCAGTCGCTGCTATGAGTGAACTCGTCCGAGCCGATGGCAAGAAACTCATCAATATCGCCAAGTCGAAAGGTGTCAAAATGTGCGACAGGTATTTGTCCGTCCGTGTACAGCTGCAACAGCACGAATGTCGGACTGTTTACCTGGTTTGTGTCGATGCCTAATGAGCCACAGATCGCACGCACCAGTCGCGTCTTTCCTGCGCCGAGCTGGCCGTTGAGTTCGATGACAATGCCGTCAGTGATGGATTCGGCGATACTCGCTCCGAGTCTGTCCGTCCCGGATTCATCAGTACACGTGACGGCAAATTTTTCATTCTGCGGCAGGCTCATTGTTGCGATCGGTTTTGATGGGCTTATCAAGGGGATCATCCACGGAAAAGTAGGATCCGTAGCTGCCGTCTGTATTGCCGCGCTGGGGCTGATAGTTGAGTCGCCACAAACGATGCGGCTGTATCTCGTGCAGCATGGCGCTACATCCAGAAAGTGTCATGAGCATCAGTGTGATGACTCCGAGAGTAATTCGTCGCATTCCGTTCATACTATCCTCGTTCATTTGCTCCGTCGCGTGTCAGCCTTGCGGGGACATTTGCGAAAACTCCTATGGCATGACTGCCGAACGGATAGCAGGATAACCAATTTCTCTTCGTCCCATGCGAAATGCAGTCACAGAAACCGCGATCACTTACGAACACATAGTCTGTCTTATTGACCAACAGGCAATTTCTGCCGTTGCCGCTGGCCGGCTGTTATGTAGTCGCCGACGTTTCT
>JAYVNW010000355.1:0-5203 GCA_043758225.1 Candidatus Kuenenia sp.
AATGTTGCTCCAACACCGAGGATTGATTCCATCAGCGCCACGCGTCTGGAAGGCACATCGATCAGCTTTGCAGGATCAGCAACAGATCCTGCCGGTGCGAATGACACGCTGACCTTTGTCTGGAATTTCGGTGACGGTTCTGCCGTTGTGACGGGAGCCAATGCGACTCACACGTTCGCCGACGACGGAACCTACAAGATTACCTTGACTGTGAGTGACGAAGACAATGGCACTACCACCACAACTCAGACGATTGTTGTCAACAATGTTGCTCCAACACCAACCGTCAATCAGACCAAAGTGTATGCCAATGCGTCCAACTTCGTCATCAACAACGGCACAGTCTTTGATCCGGGAGATGATACGGTGACGCTGGCGGCATCGATCGGCACCGTGACAATGAATCTGAATGGGACTTGGACATGGGCATACGACGCCAGCCGCGAGATTCTGGAATCCCTGACTGTTACCATTACTGCTTCAGACGAAGATGGCGGAAGTCGCAGCGTGTCGTTTACGGCGGTGATCAACCTGCCGCCTGAACTGAAGATTTCCGGGCGAGCGACGGGAGTGCGTGGCCAGGCGCTGGACTTTGTGTTCACTGCGACGGATCCGAATGCCATTGATCAGACGGGACAGTTTACGTTTGTGATCAATTGGGGTGATGACACGCCGGTACAAACCGTGACCGGGCCTGCGACAACAGTGGTGTCGCACGTGTATGTAGCCGAAGCCATCGCGGCCT
This sequence comes from Candidatus Kuenenia sp., assembly GCA_043758225.1. GTDB lineage: Bacteria > Planctomycetota > Planctomycetia > Planctomycetales > Planctomycetaceae > SXXK01. Next base: position 746 of record JAYVNW010000355.1, read on the forward strand.
ACTCCATTCGTGCCAAAGTCCGCGATGCTCGTGGTCTGACGTCCACGGCGGTGGCCGCGGCGGTCCGCATCCTCAGATGGGAAGTCCAGGCGGATCCGCTCCATGCCGGGCAGACCATTCTGGTGGTCGGCGGCTCCATGACAGACGACCGCCTTCGCGTCACACGACATGGCTCTGGTGCCGATGCGTACTTCAAGCTTCGGATTGATGCCCTGGCAAGCAGTGACTACTGTAATGACGAAGAAGAAAACAACTCGACCGTCCGCATTTATGCTTCGCTCAATGGAATCATGGTCTACGGCCAGTCGGGCAATGACCGGATCGAGTTGCAGAACAGGATCGAGGCCTGGTCATTGTTGGACGGCGGACTCGGGAACGACCTGATCCACGGGGGAGCTGCTGCAAACATCATTCTTGGAGGAGATGGTGACGACCAGGTATTCGGAGGCCAAGCCCGTGACCTGATGATCGGCGGTCGTGGTTCGGATCACATTGAAGGAGGAAAGGACGACGATCTTCTGATTGCAGGCTACACCTCATTGGACAATAATCGGGCGGCTCTCGAAGCAATTCTGAGGGAATGGACCAGCAATCGCAGCTTTACAGATCGTCGCGACAACATTATGGGCACGACCGCGACCGGGCTGAACGGTACTTCGTGGCTGAAGCCCTCTGGCTCGGGACGCAGTGTGTTTGATGATGATGCAGTGGATTATCTGTGGGGCGGTGAAGGCCGCGACTGGTTCCTGCTGAACATGAATTCTGCGGAAGGCAGTCGTCGCGATCAGATCATTGACTTCCGAAATGGCGACGAAGATGACGACATCAATCTGTTCTAGTTTGACGTATTCCAAAATAGTATTTCCGCACGTTCTCTGATTCGGCTTTCTTCGCAGACCTTTTAAGGCCAGGTTATGAATCGCCCAGTCTCGAATAACGAAAAAGTAGATTGCAACTCTGCTGGATCCAGCAAGCCGACGATTGTTTCGGACCTACATGCGACAAGTGCCATCAAGGATGGTCCGACTCTTGTTACCCCAACGACACAAGAATCTGTTTCAACGGACGCAACGGTATCGCCGCCGATCAAGGCTGCGGGATCCGCTGCAGGCAACGCATCACAATCTTCCGGTCATTTATCATCCGGAACATCACAGACGCTGATAGGGCAACTCTGCCTTGATGCGCAGCAACCAACGTTTATCGGAAACAATGTACCTTCCCCTGAAAGGACTCAGCCGATCCATTCGCAATCCGGGCAGACAACCGATCCTGGAAATGACAGGACGTTTATCCCTCCCACCGCACAAGCGGCAGATCCGGGGGCGACCGTCATCGGAACGCCTGGGATCAAGGACAGTGAAGACTTTTTCGAGACACTGACGGTCGATGATGCCCAGGCAGCGTCCGATGGCGTTCGAGGTCAGGTTGTCGGCGATTACCAGATTCTCGGGGAACTCGGCCGAGGTGGAATGGGAGTCGTCTACAAGGCTAAACATCGCAAGCTGAACCGCATCGTTGCGTTAAAGATGATACTGGCAGGAAAGCACTCAAGCCAGGACGCCTTGGGGCGTTTCATTGCCGAGGCGCGTGCCGTGGCTAAGCTGCAGCATCCTGGGATCGTGCAGATTTTTGATATCGGCGAACACCAGGGTCTGCCGTATTTCTCACTTGAGTTCGTTGAAGGGAAAGATCTTCATAAAGATCTGAACAGTCTACCCCGTGATTCAAAGCGTTCGGCCGAGATGGTCGAACATCTTTGTATTGCCATGCAGTATGCTCACGATAATAAGATTCTTCATAGAGACCTGAAGCCTGCGAACATACTTCTCGGTAAAGACGGAAGGCCCAAGATCACTGACTTCGGACTTGCCAAGAGCGTCGAAGCCGACGCTTCCGGTGCCACGAGTGATGGCTCCGTCATGGGCAGTCCAAGTTATATGCCCCCCGAGCAGGCTCGCGGGGAAAACTCGTCCATTTCTCCCCGATCGGATCTCTATTCTCTGGGCGCGATACTTTATCAGATGCTGACAGCACGGCCTCCATTCGTTTCTGAGAAGCCGCTGGATACTGTTCTACAGGTCATCAGTAACGAACCGGTTGCTCCAGGAAAGTTACAGCCGGGCCTTCCTGTCGATATTGAAACCATTTGCATGAAAGCCTTGCAGAAAGACCCGTCTGCTAGGTATGACAACTGTCGAGAACTCGCTGCCGATCTTCGGCGTTTCATCAATGGCGAACCAATTCTGGCCCGACCTGTCAGCCGTGTGGAACGTGTATGGCGCTGGTGCCGGCGAAATCCCAGAGTGGCAATTCCTTCAACTTTGGCCAGCGTCTTTATCATGGCCACGGCTGTGATTTCGACGTGGGCATGGTTTGAAACTTCAGCTCAGGCGGCTGTCATCGCTGATGAAAAAGTGAATGTCGAAAAACAGCGGGATGAAGCCGGTCGTCAAAGAGACATTGCGAATGAACAGCGAATCATTGCGCTGGCAAACGAAGAAAAGGCCGAAAGAGAACGTGAAGAAGCGGACCGCCAGCGTACGATTGCCAATCAGCAAAAGGTGCTTGCTGAAGAAAAAGAAGAACTGGCAAGGAAGCAGGCCAACCTTGCCCTTCAGAACATTCAATTTGTCGTCACAGAAATAGACAGCTCACTTCAGAAGCAGCCTGGCTCCAATGAGCTGAGGATTTCAATCTTGGAAGCTGTTTCGAAAAAATGGGATGAGCTGGATCTGGAGCTGACGGGCGGGATTCGTGGTGAAGCAATTCCAACTCTGATGACGCTGCGGCAAAAGATCGCCGTGGCGTTTTACGAACTGGATAAACTTCAGGAGGCTGATCGTGAGTTTGAAAAGCTCTACGCTATGGGCACAGAGCGGGTTGAGATCAAAGGCCGTTCTGATTCCGCTCGGACGAATCTTGCAAAGATCGGGATGTTCTGGGCCCCTGTAAAACGACGAACAGGAGGTGATCCCGAAGGGGCGATGAAGCTGCTTCAATCCTCAATCGCACTTGTTCGCGAAACACTTGAAAAACCTCAACCACAACCAGACAGTCCGACAAAGAATGAGATTCTTGAATTATTGGCCATACTTCTGCAAAACGAAGGAGTCGAATATCTTGAACAAGGTCGTCTGCCGGAAACATCGGCCTCGTTTCAGGAAGCACTAAATATGATGGCGACGGTACTGAATAACATTCGCTCAGAACCGGGATTTTCCGAATTGACCAACGATCAGAAGGATTCGAAGACTGCAAGCCGACAGATCAGCCACGATAAGTCGGCACTTGGCCTGGCGTATATCGTGATGCGACTGGGGCAGACTGACCGATCCATTGTCCTGTACGAACAGGCAATTGGGGGTCGACGCGAAATCTTCGCCCGCCGCCCGACCATGCTGCCGCTTAAACTGGAGTTCGCCGGTCATTTGAGCAATTATGCGCAGTCCATGTTGTGGATTGATCAAATTGAAAAAGCGGAGCCTTTGATTCGTGAATCACTAACTCTTTTTGAGGAACTTCATGCCACAGATCCAGAAAAGGCCGACTACAAACGTCAACTGACCAGCGCTTTATATCGGATGGCAATACTTCGCGATGTGCAGGGACACGGAGGAGAGTCGCTCAGCCTTTTTGAACGGTCAAGGAAACTGCGGGAAGAGTTATTTAATGCATCTCCCGACGAAAAGAACAAGATCAACCTGATGTTGGCGGAGGCGCGAGTTGGAAACACCGACGCAGCCACGAAACTCATTGATGAACTGGGAGCTACTCAGAATAAGAATGGCGAGCTTCATCTGGAACGCGCCAAAGCGCTGGCACAGTTGTCACGGAAGTCAGAAGGCGAGCAGCAGACAAAGTTCAGGGATGACGCCCTGACGGCGTTGGAACGCTCGGTCTCAGAAGGGTACAGCGACCCATTCCGCGTCAAAGCAGAACAGGATCTCGATCCGTTGCATGAAACCGATCGCTTTCGACTTGCCGTTTCCCAACTTGAAGCCGCGCGAGTCAAAGCTGCCGCCCGATAGCACGGTTCGAGAATTATCCCGGCAATAACGCTCTTCCGTGTTGTCCTGCAAAAAAGGGCCGGGAACCAACAGCCAACTGGCCGGATATCCCCAGCATGCGTCGGTCGCCCAGACGAATGGCACGTGATTCCTCCGCAAGCTCTTGCTCCAAAAGGACATAGGAAAAAATTGCTTCAACGTTAAAAATAGCTCCCAAGTACAGATTCATCACCGGCACGGAGGCCACAGGGATGTCTTGTTCTCGTCAGGGACAGGTTCAGGAGCAGATGCAATTCCTTCGACGTCAGTTTCTCCAGGACGGAGGATTGCGGTTCACCGACATACTCTCCGAAGGGATCATCTCACAGGCACTAAAGGCTATCGACGGATTCCTCGACAGAATTTATACGCCGCTGACACGATGGATAGACCGTTTCGATGCCCGATA
>JAYVNW010000356.1:0-5761 GCA_043758225.1 Candidatus Kuenenia sp.
ATCGACCCATAGTCGACTGAGTCCTCGAACACGCATCAGAAATCGGTGTTTGCCCGGCGTTAACGGCACGTCAGCTGCCAGTCGCAGCAGCACTGGCGGTTTCCAGTCCTCGCGAATGCCCCATTCGTCAAAGCGTTGCGGCAAGCGGTCGATTAGAAATATATCCGAGTTCCAGCGGAGCGTTTCGGCGGGCAATGTCTCATCGGTGTTCAACCATCGATTGTACTCCGGCATTCCTTCGTGCAGCGTAACGAGCGTGCGGTCAGTTGGGAGTTCGTTGAGATCCGGCATGACTTCCGGTGCGGGTTGAACCATGATTTCTTCACCCACGCGATGAAATCGAGTCAGCATCACTGTGTCATCCAGAGCCTCCCGATAGACGGCGATGGCATCCAGCGATCCCCGAAAGCTATTCCCCGCCGCGCCGCCGCGCGATGAACCAATCCAGATTGCGTCGTCATCAACAACAGGAGCTTCGGCTGTGGCACCACCCATGTCCCAGACACCGGGTTGCGGCTTTCCATCGATCCAGCCACGAATACTTTCGGTGTCGCCAAACTTGTACGAGACCGCGACGTGATGCCAATATTTTCCGGGCGTGAATCCGCTCTTTGTAGTCCAGCGATGCCAGTGTTTTTCGGAATTTCCCTGTCCGCTGACAGGCACGGTAGCAAACAGAAAACTAATGCCTCCTTTGCCTTGGGTTTCACGGACTCGCAACGCCCAGTTTTGATTGTCGGCCGCAAAGCCGCTTGATTCCGTGCGACCTTTTCCGATCACATACACGTTCTCTCCGCCGCTAAGCGAACTCACCTGAACCCATGCCTCCAGCGTAATTGCATCGCCGTTGGTGAAGTCATATGGACTTTGCACGCCGGCATCGTCGAAGGAAAAGTACGCTCCTTCGCCATCCAGTTTGATGGCCGTATTGTCCGGTGCAAAGTCCGGATATTCCGGCGACCGCGGCCCTGGTGCATCTCGCAATACACCACCGTGTGGTTGAAGCGGTGATGCTTCTTCCGCACTGAAATCCCATCGAGCGATGGGTGTGAGTTCGGAAGCAGGAACAGTTGAAAGGGACACGGCCATCACCATAGTTATAATGGCTGGATGGTATCGAAAGTGATGTTTCATCGCATCGATCTATGTTTTCATGTGGGATTTGATCGTAGTGGCAAGACCCGAATTATGGACGACAGCAATCGCACATTCAATCCGGAATGTCATTCGGGGTCTGGTTCCAGTAGAGTCTGACATCTTCCCAGACAAATCTTTCTGTAAGGCTGCATATCAACAGATTTGCTAATCGAAGTCCGACTTGTCCCAGGTCGGACTTCCTTCGGCTGGATGATATGTTTAGCGATCTCGATTCTGCCGCTCGAACTAAGGATTTCCTACGGCATCAAGGAATTCAGAAAATGGACCGCTGTGTTCGTCGCTTGGCGACGATCCGGTCGCCGTTCGAATGTATGCACGCGGCCTGGAAGCGGCATTGGATCTGGCGAAGATGGAGTCATATGGGATTGCGGCGCAAATCACGAGCGATAATGTCGTGACACGTTGAATTAGTACGAATCAGCCGCAATGAACTGACGACGTCGTCAACGCAATGTTGGCGACTGAGGATGATTCCAGAACGATCGAAGCGACAATTCGCCGCTATGAATCGCTGTGGAGAATGTACATTGATCGGATCATTTCCCAAAACGACAAGTCTCGACTAAACACAACGTTCGTGCGGAAGGCGGTCGCCGGTACGATTGGACCGTTTCCGCATCTCGCCTCGGATTTTTCCAGCGCCCGTTAATTCAACATGCATAATTCATCAGCACTGGATTCAGGAATCCGTATTGCTCAGCAATTGCAATCCGGACTTCTCGCAACTTTAAAAAGCGAATACGTCGGCAAGGACGAAGTCATCGATCTGTTGGCATCTGTCTTGTTGCTGGCGAAAACCTGTTTCTGCTTGGACCACCCGGCACGGCGAAGAGCGCGATCGTGAGATCGCTGACGTCGCGGCTGGACGGTCGTGTCTTCGACTATTTGCTCAAGCGATTCACAGATCCATCGGAATTGTTCGGACCATTCGACATTCGTCGATTGCGCGACGGTGAGCCGCAGACGAACACCGAGGGTATGCTGCCGGAAGCCGACGTCATTTTTCTCGACGAACTTCTGAATGCAAACAGCGCGATTCTGAACAGTCTGCTGATGGCGCTGAATGAGAAAGTGTTTCGAGGCGGCCGTGAGACGCGGCGATTGGGTTTTTCCTGACTGTTGGTGCCAGCAATCGTCTGCCGGAAGATGAAGCGCTGGCTGCGTTGTTCGACAGATTCTTGCTGCGCGTCCGATCTGAAAACGTGCCATCGGAAATGCTGACCAGTGTCCTGGAAGCAGGATGGAAATTGCAACAGGCTGAGGCTCGTCAGGAGGCCGTAGTAGCGGCCACTGTCTCGATGAATGACCTGCGACTGTTGCAGCGAGTCAGGCATGAGTGATCGTTGGGTGATTCGACTTTGCGTGCAACATCTGCAGCGCGCCGGTGAATTGCGTGCATGGCCCAGCGTCGAAGCTGCCGTCAGTGGAGACATCGTGTGGCTTCGCGGCGATGGGCTGGATTCTGCATTGCAGAGAACTCTGGCGCCGATCGCAGATGGCCCCGTCTTTCAGCATGCAGAAGACGGCCGACTGACTGTTTTCGATAACGCGATTCCGACAGCACGTTTGCCCAATCTGAATTGGCAGCGACTTGCCGACTTTCTGCAACCTGTGTTGCCAACGGCCCGATTGACATCCGTGCAACTCCCACGCATCACCCTGTTGCTTGAGCGATCGACAGACGTGCAACAGGAAACAGTCAGGGTGACAGATTGGACGTCATTTTCAAACTGGGCGAACACTGCGCCGGAGATTCGATTACATTACTGCCGGTTTGCAGTGTCTCAGGAGGTCGCCGGTCATAATTCTTTGAACTCAGAGTCATCGAAGGCTCCGACTTGATTCCCGTGACATGAGCTAACGTTCGCGTGACGGGGAAGGCTTGATTTTTTCAACCAAACACCATCATCATCGAACGTCAGTGACGACATCTCTCACAAATACTTTCGCAGCGAGTTATCCGCCTACTTCAGGTGGTCGGATCATGGCCGCGAACTGTGCTGGTGCAATGGAACGACGATCGCGTTCTATGAAGAAATTACAGCTGTCATGGATCGGCTGGCGGAACCAAACCTGCCGGACTTGTCGAGTATAGCTCTCGTACTTGCAACGCTTCGGACGTCTTGGCCAGACATTGCCTCACAACTCACACATGCAGTGACATCGCTGCAATTTTCGAAGAACGCGGGAGTTCGCCGAGTTGTCGATGCGCGTGAAGAGATTCTTGCGGTCTGGCCTGATTCACTCCGCAAGCTGACACTGCTGACGCGGTACGTTGAACAGCATTCGACTTCAACCTCGCGGCGAGCCGAACTGTTGGCGATCGTGTTTCGCGATTTTTCCTGCGGTTATGGCGGTGCAACGAAGGATGAGTTGGCAGAAGTGTACAGAGCCGGCTTGCCGGCGGAAGTTGTTGGCGCAAAGGACCCGGCTTTTGAAGTGAAACTGTTGCTGCCCGAGAGCGTCTATCAATCAATGCAGTCCGCAGAATCTCATGACTGGATCGGTACTGCAGTTCATCGAGTCCTGCGGCTGATTCGCACTGCTAACAGTCTGGCTTCAGGGATGCCATTCAAATCTGTTGCCGAGCTTGAACAGTTGCTGACGACAGGAATCGTGGAAACGATTGAAGCGCCGGAAGAGCCGCTGCTGGACCAGCGTGCTCAGACGAGACGGCTGCTGGAACAACTGTCCGACGACACTGAGTTGATCGGCTTTTCTCGACTGGCAAAGCAACTCATCGCCGCGATTTCACTGCCGTGCACGTTGTCAGAACCTGACGAATTGCAGATCGGTGGTGACTCTGACATTTCAAATCGTGGCCATCTCGATCGGTTGCTGCTAAGCGAACTGGCCCACGATGATCTGACGCTCGCCGTGCGGCTCGCGTTGAATGAGGCGTTGTATCTGCGTCGCGAATCGCCGCCGTCGCCGTTGGATAGAACCCGCGCGGTGCTGATTGATTTGAGTTTGCCGATGTGGGGAATTCCGCGAGTCTATGCGACCGCTCTCGCACTGGCGATGCACGCTTCAAGTGACAAACTCACTCGCATCGAATGTTCTCGTGCGTCTGCTGATGGTGCGATTTCGCCTCCAGCACGACGGGACGCGAGCCTATATTCAGACCGGTCAAAGAGTCTGGCGAATCGACCCCGTCGATCTTGAGTTCGTCAGCAACGGCGGACAACCAACAATTCAGCCGCTCCGTATCGTCGAATTTCCTGAGACACCTCAATCCATGTTCGCCTCGCCCACGAACACAACTCCACGTCTGGCGTTTTCATTTCAAAACGGAGCACAAGCTGTCTGGCCGCTCTCCGGCGACTCATGCGCATTCGCGCAGGACATGACATCGCCGCGTTTGATTTCGACCGGCAACCGACTGGTTGTTGCCGCCTGCGCGCTAAACCCCAGAATGGAATGCTACCGCCTCAACGCGGGTCGCGCGGAATTGGTTGCGGAACTGGAACGTGAAAGCACATCAGATGAGGTCATCAGCCTGATGTCCGGGAATGCGCCGAATGAGTTTCTGTTACTGCACGAATCGGGCTTGCTGGAGTCGTTCCAGATTCCCGTTCGGTGAGTGAACTTAAAGCAGTCGCCATTGCAGTTTCAGCGGCCAGCGCGCTGCATGGCGGCAGCCCAGGCATCTGGCGTCAGTTCTTCAGCTTCTTCCACAAGCAGGCGCGGGATTTCTTCCAGAATAGGATACTTCATCCGTACTTCCGGGTTTGTGCAGACGAGCGATTCGCCGTCCTGCACGAGATCGCTGTGGCACTTCGGGCACACAAGATAGCTTTTGGATTTTTCGAAGTTGAATGTCATAAGAGCTTTCCAGTGGAACAAAAAAGTTGCCCGGCGAGCGGGGTACGGCAGTGCTCTGGTACGTTGCATTTTGCAGCAATATCACGGGATTAACATCCCCCGCTCGCCTTATTCAGGCATGGACAATCTAAAAACCTCGCAGCACCCGAATGTCCTTAAATGTTCGCAGCGAGTAGTCAATGCCTGAGTAATCCAGAGCTGAACACAATGCTCGGACGGCGACACCCATGCCGTCCGGACCACTGAAACCGCCGAACTGGCCGCCACCTTTCAAGTGGGGTTCTGTCTCAAGATAGAATCCTGGAATTCCAAGCTTCAGCAGTCGTGTTTCGATGGCAGGAATCTCGTCCCGCAGATCGCGGAAGATCATTTCATGCCCTGAATCGCCGTCGGTACACGGCACGAAATTTTTCAATCGATCTTCATCAACCGCGCCTTCCCAGACGAGGCTTTTGTCAATTCGATAGTCCTTAACATGCATCCAACCCAGCCATGGCACAGTGGCCCGGTACTCGTTGAAGACCTCAATGGCATTCTTGTTCTGAGCCGCCACGTTTCCGCCGTCAAAGATTAATACCATCGATGGATGTTTCACTCGCATGGCAAGTTCTGCAAGCAGCGGTCCGGTTTCCCCTACAAGGTTCGGTTCAATTTCAAGACCATAGACCAGACCTTCGGCAGCACAGGCTTCGGTAATTTTTCGAATCTGTTCGGCTGCCAGATCCAGGTGCTGCTCAGGCTTGGTGCCGCGAGGATGGTAAAACGAAAAGCCTCGAAT
>JAYVNW010000357.1:0-11036 GCA_043758225.1 Candidatus Kuenenia sp.
AGAATCCAGCGGCGTCAATCGGATCTGCAGCAGTGCCTCGACAGATAAGCCATTTGTCAATGGGCGATCTGAAGCCACGATCACTGTCAACTTGCCTTGATGGCCGGCGCTTGAGGCTCCTGCATTCAATGCCGTCAGAATACGCAGGAAGGATTCCAAGTCTCCGTCCGCTCGATGGAAGTCATCAATCAACACGACGGAATGGACTCCACAGTGTGATCGGCCCGCGATTTCATCGCGCAGCAACGACACAAGTTCATTACGTTTCATGTTTCGCCGAGCTGATGACGAAACGGACGTTACTAGTCCCGTAAGTGCTGCAGTAGCGTCAAGTCCGGCGACATTCAGTGCGACGACTTGCCTTCCGATTCGCTCAGTTTCCTGTCGAACCCGAGACAGAATGCGAGTTCTGCCGCTGCCGTCAGCACCACAGACAACGCCAAACGGTTCTTTGATTTCGATCAGATACATCAGGCGGCTTACGGCTTCCAAATGGATCGAACTGTCAAAAAACCATGCATTGTGCTTTTTCTGACCAAACATTGAGACGGCTCCAACCGGACGCAGACACACTGAGCTTACATGCTAAAGTCGGAAATCGGCAGAAACGGCATAACCGGTTCAATCAAATCTGGGCAAACTCAACCAGACTCAGGATTGGCAAATCAAAACTCTGCAGTACCCTGCCACTCCAGCGACTTGACAGTAGAATCGGCAGGTCGTGCAATTCGGCAGTTCTATTTCCTCTCCACGTGTTCATGGTTTGAAATTCATGACTGAACTGACGTACCGATCCGCTGGCGTGGATCTTGAGCTTTACGAACAGGCGATGCAGAAATTGCCGCGACTCATGCAGCGGACGTTCACACCGGGCGTCATGGAGCTGCCTGGCGGTTTCGCGGGACTGTTTCGTCTGAATGGCGTTAAGCCGTGGAAAGATCCGGTGCTTGTCTCGGGAACTGACGGCGTTGGCACAAAGATTAAGGTTGCCATCCAGGCTCAGAAATTTGACTCCATCGGCATCGACCTTGTAGGAATGTGTGTCAACGATGTCCTGTGCCTCGGTGCGACGCCTTTGTTCTTTCTTGACTACATCGCGATGGGAAAAGACAACCCAACGTTACTGGAACAACTCGTCAGCGGCGTCAGCGACGGATGTCAGCTTGCGAAGTCGGCATTACTCGGAGGCGAGACAGCCATCATGCCGGACCTGTATGCAGCTAGCGACTTTGACATGGCAGGATTCTCCGTTGGAGTTGCGGAACGCGATGAGTTGATCGATGGCAGGACTCGAGTGCAGTCCGGCGACGTCCTCATTGGTATTCCCTCGTCAGGCTTTCATTCGAACGGCTACAGTCTGATTCGAAAAGTTGTCTTTGAACACGCAGGCCTGAGTTTTGCCGATCATGTTGCGGAATTGAACTGCACAGTGGGAGAAGCTTTGCTGCGTCCAACTCGGATCTATGCAGACACAATCGCAGCCGCGATCGAAGCTGCGGGCAATGCGAACATACATGGTATTGCCCATATCACGGGTGGTGGAATTGCTGATAACTTTGAACGAATTCTGCCAAAACACATTCATGCATCAATTCATCGCGACGCATGGAAGCCACCCCGGCTGTTCGATTGGTTGCAGTGTCTGGGAAATATCGCTGAGAATGAAATGTTCAGCGTGTTCAATATGGGGATCGGCATGATCCTTTGTGTCTCACCGGATGTTGCAGATCGCGTTCTCCAAGCCTGTTCAACTACAGAGAATCCGGCATTTCGAATGGGCGAAATTCGATCGCAAGACGCTGCGGATACAATCGTCACCGTCGCCTGAGCCGGACACCCTTCGTAGCAAAATGAATCAAGCTCGAAGTGAAATTTGCGGTCAAATTGCACAAATAGGTGCTGGTGTGTGGGTGAAATCCGAAGCTCCCTTTGGTATTTCTAATTTTTTCTACTTGTCTCATGTTTGAATATCTCCTGCAGTGTTGCTATAACCACTTGTTCTCAGCTTGGAAGACTCTAAGGTCATGGGTAAACGTTTGCTGCTTCTGTTGGTAAACCTCTTGCATGTGTATTGACGTGTTTTGGCACTAGGTTTGCAGGTTAGGAAAACCTTACTGAAGGCAACAGGATTGCCCAGCCATACTGGATAATGAGTTTCTTCGCTGACTTTATCGCCCGTGTTGTGTTTTCTAGGATTCCCGCTTGATCCATCGGACGAAAACGGCATGTTTTCTGTTCGTGGATATTATCTTTTGGAGATTGCAATATGTTGCCGCGTAAACGTAGGACTGGAAAACGGGCGGATAAAAAATTACCCCCAATGACCGAATTTGAACAGCCAAAAAAACGTAAGCCGTTTACGGTTTTCCTTGTCGAGGACGACCAGGCTGTTCGCGCTTCCCTGGTTGAAGCCCTTGCTGAGTTTAAGATCACAGTCCGTGATTACATGACGGCAATGGAGTTTTATCGAGATTTCAGGGAGCCAGTACCTGGCGTTCTTATTCTCGATTTGCGATTGCCCGGCATGTCTGGCACGGAACTTCAGGAAAAGCTGACAGAAGACGGCTTTGAGTTGCCGATCGTGATGATCTCAGGTCATGCAGATGTACCGATGGCAGTCAAAGCCATGAAGAATGGTGCGTTTGATTTCCTTTGCAAGCCTGTAAAGGTTGAGCACCTTGTGGCAGCGATCGCTCGAGCATACGCGTTCTTCTACGAAGTTGACGCGAATGTGTTTGACGATGAGCTTGAAGAAACTGAAGACAGCATCAGTCGATTGACAGGCCGTGAGCGTCAGGTTCTGGATCATGTAGTGGATGGACTTTCCAGCCGCGAGATTGCTCAGGAACTTGGTGTCAGCACAAAAACGGTTGAAGCCCATCGTGCTCGTATTAATGATAAGATGCGAGCAGACAATGTCTCACATCTGATTCGCATGTGCTTTGCATACAACGAAGAGCACCCTGAATAACGCGTGAGCCGTGAACGACGAAAATTCAATATCGAACCGGAGCAGTCTTTGCTCCGGTTTTTTGTTGGATCGCATCTTTTGAAGCGATTCAGTCATCTCGTGTCAGAATTCACGTCTATGCCATTCCTTGACCTCAGAGCAATTCCGTACATTGAAGCAGTCCCTAATTGCCGCATGAGAACTTCGTTCGTGAAAACCTGAACAAATAGCGAGGATAAGACACATCGAATGAACTGGAGGCTGATATTTTCCGGGCTGAAATCGCCCGGATGGACAATCTACGCCATCCTCGGCGTGATAGTCGCCATAAGCCTCAGCGTCTGGCTGCTACGGCTCGAACGCAAACTCGTCACGCGCCCGGTTGGCTGGACACTGCTCACGCTGCGAATCCTGGTGCTCATCACATTGTTAGTCACGCTGCTGCAACCAGTCCTCACGAAGCGATTCGAAGTGTCTCAACGCGGCAGGGTCATCGTCGCCATCGACGGATCGCTCAGCATGGAAACGCGGGACCGCCATGCATCGCTCGCCGAAAAACTTCGCTGGGCTCAGGCACTGGGAATGCTGGGAAATGCCGAAACAAGCCCGCTCATTGATCAATGGGTCGTTACCGCCGAATCCGGACAGGAACCCAACTGGCTCGGTGGCGAAGTGCGACCAACAACCCCTGCCGAACAAGCGCTTTCGGATGCTCGCGCGCGACAGATCAAGGAATCTCTGGATGAACTTACCTCGATGCCGCGCGTGGAATTTGTCCAGCGGCTGTTGCAGTCAAAACCCAACGAGCTGCTGCATCAACTCGACGAAGTCATGCCAATTGAAATTCGCCTGTTTGCATCTGAACAGCAAGCGGCCTTACCCACGCGACTCGCCGCCGAGCTGCAGTCTGATCGAGCTGACTTGGTTCCCGGCGGCACCGATGCGTTGCAGTTATTGACATCGCTGACATCCGAAGAAGGTGCGCGATTGATTCGGGGGATTATCCTGATTTCAGACGGACGACAAACTGCGGCAGGCGATGTGACTGGTACAGCGCAGCGACTGGCGACTTTGAACGTTCCGGTGTACGCCGTCCCCATCGGTTCTCGGCTTCCTCCTCGTGATTTATCAATCGCTGCCGTCGAAGCTCCTGAAGCTGTATTTCTGAACGACAAAGCCCAGATCCGGGCCATCATCGGCACTTCAGGGTTCGAAGGGCAACCACTGACTGTGCGGTTAAAACGCGGTGACGAATTGGTGGCCGAACAAACTGTCACACCAGCAACCGACAGTGCGAGTGTGACGTTTGATGTGCCGTCGGACAAAGCCGGACGATTCGATTATCTCCTTGAAACTGACGCCCAACCGGGCGAATTGCGAGACGACAATAACAGCCGCGACCTTTCATTGCAGGTCCTGGATAACAAGGCTCGCGTTTTGTTAGTGGAAGGTGAGGCGCGTTGGGAATTTCGATACCTGAAAAATTTGCTGGATCGCGACAAACAGGTCGAACCACTCAGCGTGTTGCTGCATCAGCCGTTCCTGAATCTGCTCAACCAGCCCTATATTCCGAGCAAACTGCCAGACATCGAAACACTGCGTGAGCAACTGGCAAAAACAGATCTGTTGATCCTGGGTGACGTCGATCCGGGAGACATCGGACCTGGTGTTCTGGAATTGATTGAACAGGCCGTCGCCAGCGATGGGCTGACGCTGCTGATTATTCCTGGCCGCAATCACATGCCGCAGGAATTTCAATCGCCGGTTCTGAGTGCATTGTTGCCTGTTTCAGAAACCCGGCAGCGAGTGGCGGAGAAGTTTCGAACAACGCCACAGGATGCCGAACAAACTTCGTACATGTTGTCGCTGGGAATCGACGCTGCAAATCTTCCGATGTTTCATCTCTCTGCAGATCCATCGGACCGAAACAATACATTCGCGAGCCTGCCAGGGCATCCATGGATCTTTGGTGGTGTTCCCAAACCTGGTGCCACAATCTGGGCGTCCGCAACTATTCCTGGAGTGGACGTGGCACCCGAACCTACCATCGTCCATCACGATTATGGCTTCGGCCAGGTCGTCTGGATGGGACTCGACAGCACCTGGCGTTGGCGTTGGCGAGCCGGGGATGAATGGCATCATCGCTTTTGGGGTCAGTTGATTCGTTGGGCGGCCCGCAATAAAGCTGCGGCCGGCAACGATAACGTCCGGATGACGCTTTCTGACGTCGTAATCGCCGAATCGGAATCGATTGAAGCGATGGTCCGCTGGAATCCAAAACTTCTGCCGCAATTGCAGGGCGCGGTTGTTGAGGTCGTGGCCACTCTGGTGGAGCCTCCTGTGAATGCCGCGGATGCTGCCGTTGCGAGTGGCAAAAAAAACTCTGATTCGCATGAATCCTCAACGCCAACTGAGCATAACACAGTGCTGACAGCAGCAGCCGATGCTCCGGAACGTTTCGTCGGACGACTTCCGCGACTTTCCGCCGGCGCGTGGAAGGTTCAACTGCGTGTCACTGGTGGCGGAGTGAAAATTGATGAATCGATTTTCAACGAAGTTCTGGTGCGACAACAAGTGTCTCAGGAATTGGCGAACGTCAGTTGCAATCGCGAACTATTGACTCAGCTTGCCGAACTCACGAACGGGGCGGTTGTCGAGCCGTTCGAGGCTGAGCGACTGGTTTCGCTGATTCAACCACAGGATCGCCCTGAAGAGAAACTCAAAGAACGCACCTTGTGGGATCATTGGATTGTGTTGGTGATTTTCTTTTCACTGTTGACATCAGAATGGGTGCTGCGAAAACTGAACGGTTTGCCGTGAAAGAATTACAAGTGCCAACATCAGCTTCTAAAACAGCAGACGTCGTCATCATTGTCCGAAACAACGACGGTGCGTTCCATGACTTGTTGCTTTCGTTACGACAAGACTCGCGCATGCGAGTTGTTGCCGAATTCCAGTCACTATCAGCGGCAATGTCGGCCGGCCTTGGGCAAACATCGGCAGCTGATTTCGTAGTGGTGTTGCAATCGTACTCCGATGAATACGCTCCGGATCAGATCAATGACTTTATCGGACGGCTGTTGTTTGCACGAATCGTGGTTTGCTACGGCCCATGGTGTAGAGCGGATGGACGCAGCCATGAACTGTGGCCCGTCGCGTTTCGAATTCCCGTTGCATCTGCTGCAGCGTTGATTGAATTAGAGCTTGTTGGTTTCCTGACTGCAGCTCAGCCGTTGTTTCCAATGTCTGCAGGAGAAGAAGTCTTCGCACACCGCAGCGTTTTTCCGGAAGTTTCCGGCAGCGCGGTTCATCGACGTGTGATGGTCATATCGGACGATTTTCAGATACGCAGCACACTGACCGGGATCCTTGACGTATTAAGCTGCGAATCAACATCACTGCCGATGGTCGGGTCATCGATTCGAAGCTATTTGAATTCACAGCATGGCGACTTTGATTTTGTCGTAATCGATCTGGATGGACCAGCGATTGAAGTCGTTGCGTGTCTTGCTCGCCTGGCGGCAGAAACTCAGATAAAATCTGTGGCGGGCATGTCTGTTTTTGCCGCTTCGCTGAATAGGGACTGCATATTTTCAAAAGGAAATTGTGAAAAGTTGGCAGTGTCGCAGATCGTCGAAAAGACGGAATTGCTGCTTCAATTAACTCGTCTGTTGAAATGTTGATTAATTCGGTCATGATTTCTCTGACGGCGATTCTGTTTGCGAGTGCAGCAGCCCAGACGTCAACTTGCGGACATGGGGTTGAAGGAAGGGATCTTCTACGAAACGAATATCCCCGTCAGCGGCAGCGATGAAGCAGCCGATCGCGAACGATACAAGACATTGCTGGGAGGCCAGAAAGGGAAGTGATTTTGTCCTCGAAAGCAACTGCTGCAATCGGTTAACCAGGCTTCCATGAATGACCGATGATGTTGAGCGAAGTACGTTCAGCCTTTGGCCGCTGCCGACTTCATCATCATCACGGTTGCCAATCGCAATACGTCGTTGTCTTCACGTGCGGATGCTTCAAGAATGTCCAGACGTCCGGCATTAACGCAATACGCTGTAAACGAAAAACCCGATGGATCTTCCATCTGCTTCAGAAACGGCGCGGCAGCTTCGATTGCCATGTTCGTACGATCCACACGCTGGCCTAGATCTGCAATCACGAATGCAATCATGCGTTGGTCGGGTGCATCTGGCTCTTTCTTCAATCGGTCAATAAAGTAATTCATCGAATCGTCAACATTGACTCCCGCCAGCGCATTCAGGAAATGATTATTGGCGGCATAATAATCGTCGAACGGAACGTCGCCTGGGTAACGCAGCTGTTCAGCCAGTTGAGCCCCGTATTCGCTGAGTTCAATTGCCATCTGAAGCTCCGGACAGGATCGTTCCAGGTGTCGAGCAAAACTCACCGTCGAATGCAGATGAGACACGTCAATGTGATATTCACCCTCGGCAAACAGAAAGTCACGGCCCATAATCAACTCGCGCAATGATGCATTTGGCGTCAACGTTGGCAGTCGGCGTTCTACGTCGCGTCGTACGTTGGCCTGCAGATCGGTGTAGATGTTTCGCACCATCACAGCCGCCGCCTCGCGGCGTTCGTCCTGAGTCATCTGCGGCAACACCTGACTCATCGCAGTCACCGTATTGCAGGTCCCGTGCGTTTTCAGAAGCAGTTTCAACCCCTCGACGACGTGCGCGCCCTCGTACAGGGCCAGATTGAGTAATTCGTCGAGCCCCGGACCGGGTTCCGGCGGCAATTCTGTGACCTTTTTTGCGATCGCGGCGCGGACAGAATCAGTCTCACTGATCGTGCGAAAATACGCCCATGCATCCGCCAGTTGCCCAGCATCCAGGAATCGTTGGCCAACCTCGCGAGCAGCCATGGTGTAGGCTTCGCGAAACGCGGGCTCGTGTTCTTCCGGGATGTTACGAAGTGATGTCGGCTGAGTGATCGGCAAGCCCAACTGACTGCGGACTCGCATGAGCTTAGCATCAAACAGGCGATGAAAATCGCCCTGATCAATCAGCGTTTTTTCAGCAGCATCGAGAATCGCGTCGGCTTCGCTGACAGTTGAGCCCGCTTGTTTGATTCGTTCAGATTCGAAAAGTTCAATTGCGGTCATAGTCTTCAGTTTGATTCAAAAGTTTCTTTAAAATCACTTGCTGCATGAACCGCAGCCGCCACCACCGCTGGCTTGCACAACACCTTCAGCGCTGACTGGCTGAACATGAATTACGCCAAAACCGCCAGCCGTCGCAAGCAACGCCAGCCGCGTTGTTTCGGCACTGCGATCATTCAGCACATATAAAATCAGACGGTCATCCAGCGTGCGTTCAATATCGATCAACTCAAGCTGCATTTTCCATTTTTCCACACGCACTGTCCACAACGGGAAACTGACTTCAGCAGCATGTTGATCTGCGGCATGGTGGGCCAGATCGTCATCGGCGGCGATTCGAATCAATTCACCGGTCGGTGTCGCGTCTTCGCCTTCCGCTGTTTTGGCATTCGGGGGCAACGTCTGCAAAACGGTCGCCAGCTCCTCGCCTCGATCCGTGGACACAACGACCAGTGAGGTTCGATCAGGTTTTTCACCCCATGCTGCAAACCGAGCAACTTGCGGAACGCGGCCGTAGCGAGCCAGCACGAGAAATTCGGGAGCTCGCTCTTCCAGCTCCGGAACGCCTTCACATGTCTCTTCAGTCGGAGCAATCATGATTAGAACCTTGAATGTAGAATCTCGTTCGGTGAGCGGGGAATGTCAATCCCCTGACTGGACCTTAGTCACGCTCAACACAGGTTAACAACCCGCCGGCAAAATTCATTTCGCCCCGCAGCTTCAATTTCAGGAAATTCCAGCATGGTATTCATCGAGAACTGAAATATTGCATCACACCGCTACACGACGCATGTTCATTTTTCAGACGTTCGAGCGTTACGACGCATACTTCCATCGCGTCGAGACCAGTTCGCCACTAGACTTTCCCTTTTGATATAGTGTGTTTCTCTATCTCTTTCCAAAGACTCTGGAATCCCGATGTCTTCAGTTCTAGTCACTGGCGGAGCCGGATTTCTCGGCAGTCATCTTTGTGACCGACTCATCGAACGCGGCGACGACGTCGTCTGTGTGGATAATTTTTTTACCGGCACAAAAGAAAACGTCCGGCATTTGATCGGGAATCCCCGATTTGAACTGATCCGTCACGACATCGTGCATCCGTTGTACATCGAAGCCGAACGCATCTTCAACCTGGCATGTCCTGCATCGCCGGAAGCCTATCAATTCAATCCCATTAAGACGATCAAGACTTCGACCGTCGGCATGGTGAACATCATGGGTCTCGCCAAGCGTTGCGGCGCGAGAGTACTTCATGCATCGACATCGGAAGTCTATGGCGATCCGCAAGTGCATCCACAGACTGAAGACTACTGGGGGCACGTCAATCCCATCGGGCCACGCAGTTGCTACGACGAAGGCAAACGCATTGCGGAATCGCTGATGGTGAATTATCACCAGGCACACGGCACAGAAATTCGTATTATCCGCATCTTCAATACCTACGGTCCGCGTATGGCACCGGATGATGGTCGAGTCGTCTCAAACTTCATCATGCAGGCACTGAAGGGCGAAGACATTACCGTCTACGGCGACGGACTACAGACGCGATCATTCTGTTTCTGCAGCGACTTGATTGCAGGCATGATGAAACTGATGGATCAGGACGAACACACGGGACCAGTAAATATTGGCAATCCTGTTGAGAACACAATGCTGGAACTCGCTGAAGCTGTGATCAAGGTCACCGGCAGCAAATCCAAAATCGTGCATCGCCCGCTGCCCCAGGATGACCCAAAGAAACGCTGCCCAGACATTACTCGTGCCAGGCAATTGTTGAATTGGGAGCCACAGATTGCGTTAACCGAGGGCCTTGCGAAAACAGTAGAATGGTACAAAGGGAAGATCGCAGCATCCAAATAGAATCTGAAATTTCGGATTTGAAATTTTGAATTGGATATTCGAAAACTTTAGATTGAAAATAACCAGCTCCAAACATGAAAAATATCCTCGTCACCGGCGTGGCCGGGTTCATTGGAATGCAGACTGCGGCTCGTTTGCTCGATCGCGGCGACACGGTTGTCGGCATCGATAATCTGAATGATTATTATTCTCCGCAGCTCAAGCAGGACCGACTCGCGCAGTTGACAGGTCGATCGGGATTCCAGTTTCAGAAACTGGCACTCGAAGATCGCGACGGGATGACCAGACTGTTCGAATCGAACAAATTCGACAGTGTGATCCATCTGGCGGCACAGGCCGGCGTGCGATATTCGATCACCAATCCGCACGCCTACGTCGATGCGAATCTTGTCGGCTTCATGAACGTGCTGGAATGTTGCCGACATCAAAAGATCGGCCATCTGACGTACGCGTCATCCAGTTCTGTTTATGGAGCCAATCGTAAGACGCCTTTCTCCGTGGAAGATCGCGTTGACCATCCCGTCAGTCTGTACGCCGCGACTAAAAAAGCCAACGAACTGATGGCACATACATACAGCCATTTGTATGCACTTCCAACGACCGGCCTGCGATTCTTCACGGTCTACGGTCCATGGGGACGACCGGACATGGCCATGTGGCTGTTTACGAAAGCAATCCTGAGCGGCAAACCAATTGACGTTTTCAACCACGGAAAAATGAGACGCGATTTCACGTTTGTCGATGACATTGTGGAAGGCGTGATCCGCACGAACGACACCGTTCCGACGGCTCAGACTGTCGCCGTGACGGCCGACGATTCCCAAACTGCCGCGCCCTACCGCGTCTATAACATTGGCAATAATCAGCCTGTGGAACTGATGCATCTCATTGAAACGCTGGAAAAGGCGTTGGGGACAAAGGCGGAAAAAAACATGTTGCCCATGCAGCCAGGCGACGTTCCGGCAACTTTTGCCGATATCGAAGCGTTGCAGCGTGACGTTGGGTTCCGTCCCAGCACGCCAATTGAGACCGGCGTGCAAAAATTCGTCGACTGGTACAAGCAGTACCACAAGATCTAAGTGGCAGAAACTGCCG
>JAYVNW010000358.1:0-2535 GCA_043758225.1 Candidatus Kuenenia sp.
CAGACTATTTCAAAGCGCACCCTGTGTATTATGCCGGCCCGGCCAAGAAACCGGAGGGCTATCCGAGCGGTTCGTTTGGTCCGACGACGGCTGGGAGAATGGATTCGTACGTTGATCTGTTCCAGGCTGCTGGCGGCAGTATGGTCATGATTGCCAAAGGAAATCGCGGCAAGCAGGTGACGGAAGCATGTCATAAACACGGCGGTTTCTATCTTGGCAGCATTGGCGGACCTGCCGCCATCCTGGCCAAAGAGAACATCCGCAGTGTGGAAGTCATTGAATTCCCTGAACTCGGCATGGAAGCCATCTGGAAGATCGATGTGATCGATTTTCCGGCGTTTATCCTCGTCGATAACAAAGGCCACGACTTCTTTGCGAACGTAGGGACTGGGTGTTCACACTAATTTATGGAGGGCTGCGTCGGATCGGTCTCCAGACCCGTCCAGATCCCTTCGGGCGAGATCAGCACGGGACTGGAGTCCCGTCGTACAGAAACGATGAACCGGATAATCGTGATGATTTATCCTGACGGAGAGTGCAATTCCATCCGATGATGTCTTCTCCTCGCCCAACAACATCGCGCTATCTCATCGACGCAGCATTGCTTGCAACGCTGGTGCTTTCGATAGCCTGGGCTGTCGGCGGTGGATATCTGATGCAGCGGCAGATGTGGATGGACGAAATCCATTCCTGGCTGCTGATTCAGGATGATTCAACAAGACGATCGCTGCAAGCGCTGGCGGACGGAGTCGATTACAACCCGCCCACTTACATTCTGCTCGCCAGACAACTGCGATTTCTTCCGGGCGGCATCACGGAGCGCAGTCTGCGATGCCTTTCATTGAGCCTGATGCTGCTGGCGGTTCTGGGCGTTTTTACATTGCTGCGCCGCCGCTATCCGCTGCTGATCTGTACTGCTTCGGTGCTCTTGATGGCGTCGAGTGTGCATCTGATTCATCAGTGCACGGAAATGCGTTTCTATCCGCTTTGGCTGGCGGCGTGTTCATGGCTCTGCGTCACGCTGGATGTTGAAAGTCTGGAGAAACCATGGCAGTTTCGATTGTCGAATGTCGTGGCCCTGCTTATGGCGGCCATGATGACAACCACGCACTACTTCGGCATACTGACGCTTGGGTTGATCTGCGGCGGTGCGTTGCTGGCACCAAATCTCACCAGTGGCAGGATCACGATGATTCTAGTCACCGCGCTGACGGGCGGTGTCTGCCTCATCGGTTGTCTGCCATTCCTGATCGTTCAACGCTCCGCGCTTTCACAGGCAACATGGGTCTCACCTGCGACGGTGGCCGACAGCATCGGATTTTTGACAGCACTCTTTCCATTGCTTCCGGTGATCGTGTCTGGGATCGCATTCGTGTTGTCAGCGGCATTGAACAAGTCGCAGGATTTGGTTCGAGGCTCAAAAACCCACGACGCCCGGCAGCTCGCCTCGTGCATGCTGTTGTCACTGATGCCGCCCGTGATTGTACTGCTGTCATGGACGATCCAGCCAGCCCTGGTGACAAGATACGCGGTGACGGGAGTGCTTGGATTCGGGCCGATTTTTGCTCTTCTAATGTCGCGTTGTGGTCAACGCACCCAGGTTGTCCTGGTGGCTGTAAGTGGAATCATTTTCATGCAGGCTGTCGCGTTCTGCCGTGATCAATGGCAGGAGATCGACGATGCCCGCGATGCATTTGTGACGCAGCTGAAGGATCTTCCGGCCGAAGTCCCCATCATCTTCGAAGACCGAACCGTTTCGATGCCCGTCCTGCACTCACACCCGGAATTACAGTCTCAGTGTTCGCTGATCGATTTCACCGACGATCAGCTCACGGGAGATTCGCGTCTTCGCAGCGTCCAACGTGACGTCGGACGTCGTATCGAAAAATGGTATCCCGAATACAAAATGAGATCGTTAAGTACCCTTCGCGACGAATCGACTTTCTATGTGATTCCATACGAAGATTCAAAGTCGGTCGAACTCCGCTGGCCGACAGAGTATTCAAAAACACAAATCTCGAAGACGATCATTCGTTACGACTCAATTGCCAAATGAGAGCTATTGGACATGCAGATTCGCGTAGCCTTTAACATAACTCTAGGGAAGTCATCCCGGGATGGAGCGTTGACAAGAGTTGTTCAAAAATGGTCACTCTGTGAGTGAACTCACAGACTGCAGTAGGCATAACAGCCAGACTCGTCAACTCACGGCGTTTCCAAGATTGCAGCTCAGATTCATCATTGCTGTCTCGCGGAATCGCTTTCCTGTCATACGGCCCTCTGGAGTTTTTCTTATGCGAAGATTTTCTGTTGCTGACCTCGTTCGCCAAGCCATGAATCGGACTCGTAGTTGTCAGCGGCGTCCAAACGCGGTGCATAGACTGGCAGCCGATGTCACCATGCTTGAATCAAGGTCGCTGTTGTCGGCAGTCTCGTTTCAGTCAGGTGTAATCAAACTCGCCGGTGACGGAGTTGAAAACGATACAATTGGCGTCACATCGCCCACCGCAGACACTTTGCGAATCGAAGTCGGCA
>JAYVNW010000359.1:0-4433 GCA_043758225.1 Candidatus Kuenenia sp.
GCAGGATCAGCGGCGCATGGACGCAGAAGTCACACGACCGTGCTTTGCGACAATCGGCATTGTGTCGAAATGGTGAGAGGAATCAACACAGTTTGACCATTGCCGCATCGCGACATAGATGTTTGAGTCTGGATCAATCCCCACGCGGCTGTCGCGCCGCATAGATCGAATTCCGGTCTTTCGCAGATACCGGTGCAATTCCTGATCAAATGAAGAATCACAAGGACAGATTGAGTGACACTTTCATCTTCATCCGCGCCCAAATCAGACGCCAGCGATGGCCTCGACGAACTCTTCAATCGTGTGAACATGTTGCTGGGTGAGCCGAATTCAGGCAGCAAGGGCGGTCGACAAGTTGCGGCCACGGATGCATTTATTCCGCGGCAGCCTCGCAGCATGCGTGAAACGGGAATCAATCCGGCGATGATCGAAAAGATCATCATGCGTTTTCTTTTTCAGATGGGTGTTGAAACCAGTCGTCGCGTCGCCAGCCAGCTGCGATTGCCGTTTAAGGTGCTTGAGCCAGTACTTAAACAACTGCGACAGGACAAACATATTGATCTGGCGGGCACAACTTCAGCCGGTGATTCAGAATACTGCATTACAGAATCCGGCCGCGAGCGTGCTCGAAGATATCAACAGGAATGTACGTATTTTGGATCCGTGCCTGTTTCTCTGGAAGATTACGTTGCATCAGTTTCGGCCCAGAGCATTGCAGGGCAGGTCGTAACGAAAGCTGACCTGAAGCGTGCGTTCAACGGGTTGATCATCAATGAAGCGATGATGAATCGCCTGGGCCCAGCCATCAATTCCGGTCGCGGTATGTTTTTGTTTGGAGAACCGGGCAACGGTAAGACCAGTATTGCTGAACGAGTTACAGGGGCGTTTGGAACCACAGTCTGGATTCCCCGCGCGATTTGTATCGAAGGCGACATCATGCGGGTCTTCGACCCGGCTGTGCATGAAGAAATTCCTGAGGAAAACCAGAATTCGGGACTGCTGGATTCCACGGACATTGATCGTCGGTGGGTGCAGGTCAAGCGACCAACAGTCATTGCTGGCGGTGAGTTGACGATGGACGAACTCGAAATCTCACTCAATCCAACATCCCGAATCTGCGAGTCGCCGCTGCAGGTGAAGAGTAACTGTGGAACACTGGTGATCGACGACTTTGGTCGTCAGAAGATGCCAGTTGATATGCTGCTGAATCGCTGGATTGTGCCGCTGGAAAAACGATTCGACTACCTGAACATGCCAAACGGCAAGAAGATCCAGATGCCGTTTGACCAGTTGATCATTTTCTCGACGAACCTGGAACCCAGGGATCTGGTGGACGGTGCGTTCCTGCGCCGTATTCCGTACAAGATCGAAGTACCCGATCCGACGGAAGCAGAGTTTGTGGAACTGTTCCGCATCATGTGTGAAAAGCTGAATTTCGAGCATCGCCCTGCAGTCATCAGTTATCTGGTGGATGCACACTATAAGCCAACCAATCGACCGTACCGCCTGTGTCAGCCGCGAGACCTGCTGCTACAGGTCCGCAACTATTGTCAATACCATTCAGAACCGCTTGAACTGAGTACTGAAGCATTTGACGCAGCTGTTCTGAACTACTTCTCGGTCATGGAATAGTTTATTTCAGAAGCGTTTTGTCGCGATCCGCTGGCGTTCCATTTAAAAATCGGGCGATGCCGACTTTCACGCTCACTATGACGGCGAAGATATTCTAAACTTCGCGAGCCTCGGGTGTCCTCCGAGGTCGCAGGCATTGCCCGCAGCGAATTTAATTCAACATCACCGGCGGATAAGAACATTTATGATTTGCGTTAGTCTTGGACGAACTCGGCATTCGTCAATGATGGAAGAGCACCGTGCCTTGGCTGGCAAGAAAGCAGAACTGGTGGAATTGCGCGTCGACTATATGCGCAAACGGCCGGATATCGGGCTGCTGCTGAAGGATCGCCCGACCCCGGTAGTTGTCACCTGTCGACGTCGTGCGGATCGTGGCCGCTGGTTTGGTACCGAAGAACAACGTCTGGCAATTTTGCGTGAAGCCATCATCGGCGGTGCTGAATACGTTGATCTTGAGGAAGACACTGCAAAGTCCATCCGTCGTTACGGCAAGACAAAACGCATTGTCAGCTATCACAATTTCGAAGAGACACCTCTGGAGTTGTATGACATTCATCGTCGTCTTGCGGAATGTGATCCCGACATTGTCAAGATCGTGACGATGGCAAATGCGCCCTCAGACAACGTACGCATGCTGGAAATGGTGAGGTCTTCCAAGATTCCGACTGTCGGATTCTGTATGGGAGAAATGGGGACCATCAGCCGAATTCTCTGTGGTCGAGAAGGTGCACCGTTTACTTACGCCAGTTTCAGTCGCGAACGTGAGATGGCTCCTGGGCAGCTGACATATGCTGAAGTCCGCAATCTGTACCGGTTCAACAAGATCACAAACGTGACAAAAGTCTTCGGCGTGATCGGCGATCCGATCGCGCAAAGCAAAAGCCCGCTGATTCACAACGCCGCTTTTCGTAAGCTCGGCATTGATGCGGTTTACCTGCCACTGCGGATTCCAGCGGACGTGCTCCTGGAATCACTCACGGAATTCGAAAAGCTGAGCATCATTGGTTACAGCGTCACGATCCCTCATAAAGAGGCCGTGATGCAATACTGCGATATCATTCCGGAAGAAACCGATTTGATCGGTGCCGCGAATACTGTGTGCATGCGCAACAATGAGTGGATTGCAATCAATACCGATGCGTCGGCCGCTCAGGAAGCAATTCAGGATGGACTGAAGAAAGCTGGCAGCTTGCCGGATCTTGCCGGTCGCAAAGTCCTGATTCTTGGTGCCGGTGGTGTTTCGCGGGGGGTTGCACAGGCATTGAAGAGTGCCGGAGCCGTGGTCACGATCTCAAATCGTTCGCGTGAACGGGGTAGAGCATTGGCGGCCGAGCTGGAATGCCAACATGTGTCCTGGGAAAATCGCGGGGCTGAAACCTTTGACGTTCTGATAAATTGCACGTCTGTCGGGATGCATCCCAAACTCAATGAAACGCCGTTCGAACAACACTGGATGGGCGATTCCACGCTGGTGTTTGATACTGTCTACAATCCCGAACAGACGTTGCTGCTGAAACTGGCTCGAGATCGCGGCTGTCCGACGGTCAGCGGCGTGGAAATGTTCGTGCGTCAGGCCGCCAAGCAATTCGAACTCTTTACCGGCTGGGCCGCACCAGTTGACTACATGGCCGAGACGTTGCGTATTGCGACCTCTGCAGCTCATGCCGTTGTGAAGCCAGCTAATACGACGGATTCAGATTCTGGCGACGACCCAGTCTAAACGCGGTTCCGAATGGACAGCAAAGTTTTTTCACTTTAACAGATCTCCTTACCATGCAAGCAAACGCCAGGCCTCGCATCATCGCAGTGATGCCGGCCTACAATGCAGAATCAACGCTGGAACGCACCCTCCGCGATATTCCGCCGGGCACAATTGATGAAATCATCCTGGTCGATGACTGCAGCAAAGACCGTACAGTAGAACTTGCCAGATCGCTGGGACTCACGGTGATTCCACACCAAAAAAACACGGGCTACGGTGGAAATCAAAAGACTTGCTACACAGCAGCTCTGGAACGTGGCGCTGATATTGTGGTGATGATTCATCCCGACTATCAATATGACAGTCGCGTCATTCCTGTGGCGGCGGAACTGATCCGTCTGGGCAACTGTGATGTAATTCTTGGATCGCGAATTCGTACGCGTGCCGAAGCGTTGCAGGGCGGCATGCCGGCATGGAAGTATATTGCCAATCGCTGTCTGACGATTTTTGAAAATGTCATGCTGGGTCAGAATCTTGGTGACTTTCACAGCGGTTTTCGAGCGTATCGTCGCGAAGTTCTTGAGACCGTGCCGTGGCAGGAAAACTCGAACGACTTCGTCTTTGACACACAATTTTTGGCGCAGTCCGTGTATTTTGGTTTCAGACTTGGCGACATTCCGGTACCCGTGCGTTATTTCGCGGAAGCATCAAGTATCAACTTTCGCCGCAGCACGCGTTATGGTCTGCTGACTTTGTGGGTGATGTTTGAATTCTGGTGCAACCGCCTGGGGATTTGTCGGTCGAAGATTTACAAGAAGACTCAAAAATGATTGTCGCCAAGCGATGGCGCCGGACGGGACTCCAGTCCCGTCCTGATCTCATTGTAACTCGACGGGTCTGGAGACCCTTTCTACGATAAAAACACGGCTTCTCAAACTCAAGCTTGTAGCTGGGTCCGCAACTAAGAACGGGCTATTTCAGAAACGCATTTTTCAGTTCATCGATCACGGCGTCGGGCATGGGAGTCACGTCGCCGATTGCACGCGAATTGATCACGGCTTCGGCAGTCGATTCAAGAACTTCCAGGCGATCAAATGCG
>JAYVNW010000360.1:0-1777 GCA_043758225.1 Candidatus Kuenenia sp.
AAAGTCGGTTTCATCGGCCGCAACGGAGCGGGGAAGTCGACATTGCTGCGCGTCCTGCTCGGAGACGAAGAACTGGACAGCGGTTCCGTCATGCGTTCGCCGAATCTGCGTGTCGGCTATTTGCGGCAGCATGATCCGTTTCTTCCAGAAGAATCCGCGATGGACTTTCTGATACGAGACAGTGGACAGCCAGACTGGAAGTGCGGAGAAGTCGCTTCGGAATTCGAACTCAAAGGATTATATCTGAATGGCCCGGTGAAGGACTTGTCCGGCGGATGGCAGACGCGCGTCAAGCTGGCGGCGTTGCTCTTGCATGACCCAAACCTGTTGATGTTGGACGAACCAACAAACTTTCTCGACCTGCGCACACAGATTCTGCTTGAACATTTCCTGAAGCATTTTCCGGCTGCGTGTTTGATCGTATCGCACGATCGCGAGTTCCTGACAGCGACCTGTGATCAGACGCTCGATGTCAATCGCGGTCAACTGACAATGTACAACGGCAAGATTTCGGGATACTTGAAGCAGGTCGAAGAAGCAAAAGTCCGCGCGGAACGCACCAATGTTGGTGTGCTGGCAAAGCAAAAGCAGCTGCAGCGATTTATTGACAAGAACAAAGCCCGTGCGACAGGTGCCAGCCAGGCGAGATCGAAACAGAAGCAATTAGACCGATTGTCGCTGGAAGAAATCGAAGTCGATTTGCCAACAGCTCATATTCGCCCACCGCAAGTCGAAACACGCCAGGGACCAGCAGTGCGCTGTATGGATCTCAGCATCGGATACGATGGTAAAGCCGTTGCAACAGGCATCGAACTGGAAGTCGAACACCAACAGCGCGCGGCAATTGTGGGAGACAACGGCCAGGGGAAGACGACGCTGCTGCGAACGCTGGTCGATTCGCTGAAGCCCGTCGAAGGAAAAGTGAAATGGGGCTACGGTTGTGAAATCGGAGTCTACGCTCAGCACGTTTACACGACGTTACCTCCTGAGCAAACAGTACTTGAGTACCTGGAATACAAAGCGAAACCCGGCACGACAACACAAGAATGCCTCGCTTGCGCCGGATCGCTGCTGTTCCGTGGCGGTCATACAAAAAAGCCGATCAAGGTGTTGTCCGGAGGTGAACGTGCTCGCTTGTGTATGGCTGGACTGCTTTTGGGAACGTACAACATTCTGATTCTCGACGAACCGGGAAACCATCTGGACGTCGAAACAGTGGAATCCCTTGCGGAAGCCCTGCTTGAATATAAGGGCACCGTGATTTTCACGAGCCACGATCGCCACTTTGTCCGTCGCGTCGCCACGAGTATCATTGAAGTTCGAGACGGCAGGGCTCGCAACTACGCAGGAAAGTACGACGACTACATTTACTACGTCAACAAAGAGATTGAAGAAGGCGAACGCGAACGCGCAACCAGCCGCATGTCCGCCGCTCCGGCAGGAAAGGGCGCCGGCGCGAAGGCCGACAAACCTTCCTCTGGAAAAGACATTCACCAGCAGCGTAAGACGCTTCGCAATCTGGAAAAGAACATCGCCAAACTCGACGAACAGCGTAAAGCCCTGAATGCTGAGATGCTCAATACATCCGACGCGAAAAAGGCGATGAGTCTCCATACGCAGGTCGAGACAGTTGCCAAAGAACTCGCCGAGGTTGAAGAACGCTGGGTCGAATTGTCCCAGGACCTTGGGGATTGGTAGTGTGTTTGGCGGGCGGCAGGGCGTCAGCACTCCGAGCACCATTTTTGATTCCGAACCGGCAACAAGACCCAAGTTAGAA
>JAYVNW010000361.1:0-2807 GCA_043758225.1 Candidatus Kuenenia sp.
GCGGAGTCGATGGGCGAGTCATATTGCTGCGTCCATTGCCGCTGGATTTCGATCATCAACGCGATGACATTGACGTGCTGCTTTCACAAGCTCAACGCCAGCAGCTGCTTCGCGCAGCGTTCGCCAATTGTCTGCACCGGGACTTTCATTGTCGCATTCAGCAAAGCTCACCTTCGAAGACACGTCTGGTACTCTGGACGCTTGATGCTTCACAGAAGCTGATGATTGATTTATGGTCAGACTTCGATCAATTTCCACTTCATCGCCATCATCGCATACCAGCGGATCGGCTGCTGAATGCTCTGACAGCATCTGCAAATGATAAAATCCCGGCACTGCATCACCTGCCACCAGATATCGATCTGTGCATGCTGATTCAGCATCTGGTCAGGAAACGGAAAATATTAAGAAGTCCTGACGTGACGTATCGCATCGCCTTCGCCTGCGACCGCCTGAAATCATGGCCACCTGAGTCAGAACCACAGTATTTGTCGCGCGATCTGCTGCACAGCCTTCGCAATGTTGCCGATCGCCTGCCACAGGCAATAGTGATCACACCAAATTTCATTGCAATTGCACAGGAGTATCTTCTTTCACGGCTGACTAATGTTCCGGGCAATCGCGGCCTGCAGATTCTGGAACGTCGTAATTGGAAAAGCGTGGTCACCGGCCTGCGCAAGACTGTCCTTCAGTCTCGGCCGACAATCGCCTTCGTTGGAAGTGATGGTGCCGGTAAGTCCTCAGTCGTTTCAGCGATCGCAGAACAACAACGTGACGTAATACCGCTCGTCGCGAAGAAGTTGTATCGGCGGTCATTGATCTATCGGCTTGTCGGCGGGGTTGTACAGAGACTGGGCGGTATAAATCGCGATCGCTTTGACAGCTCTGTTTCCATCCCGATTACACTCCGAGCGCTGATGGCCTCGTGGGTACACACAATCATTCGCTCGAAACGTCAAACGCCAGTACTTGATCGTTCGGTAGCCAGCTTTCTGATCGTGAATCGAAAGTCGGACTTGCCTCGTACGTCGATAGCAGCAACCTGGATTGAACCACTGATTCCGCCCGTCACGAGCGTGCTGCTCACAGTGCCACATTCAGAATTGATACGTCGAAAGAACGAAATGTCGGCACCCGGCCACGAGACATATCAACGACTGCTGTTCGAACAAAGTCTCAGGCAACAACCGACAGACTTGATTCTGCTTGCCAGTCTGGAATCATCCAGGGCGACAGCAATTGTTGTGGCTGAGCTGTTACGGCCGGATTCAAATTCAATCGATGATTCACATCAGATGTCGCAAAACAGAAGGGCGGCAGCATGAAGTCGCCACTCAGACTTCTCAACGCCCTGATCGATCATCACCGTCTTGCTGAACGACGACGACAAGTCGAATGGGAGTTGGGCGTCATCTTCAAGACAGCCATTACATTGCAGCCGACATTGTCTGGTGGTGGCTTCGATCGGATGTATCTGGCCCATCGCGATTCTGACCCCATGCAAACTCTTGCCAGTGTCCGGATCAATGTTCCTGGGCGAAACGTGGCGGCAAAAGAGCCAAACCTGCCACGTCTTGCCTTGTCGGCCGAAAACCGCATCCATCGCGAAGCCCGCGCTTACCGTCAGCTGTCAACGATCGGACTCACGCCGCGTCTGATTGCTCGCGGCGACTTCTTCCTTGCAAATCACTGGCTGTCGTGGCCCCGATTTTCCGACATCCTGCGACATCATGGCCATCTGCTGTGGGACATCCTGCCTGTTGTACTCAACGCTATCCGAGAGATGCACGAGAACGACGTGGTTCATATGGATCTGAACGACGGCAACATTCTGATCGCTCCAAACTTTCAGTCCGCCGTTATCATTGATTTTGAGTATGCCCCGTTGCATTCCATGATTCCGTTCGATCAGCAGCGATTCGATTTTTTGCGTTTTGCGCATAACCTGTTGAAGCCGCGTCGCGGTCGAGAGGCTGCGTTTCAACAACCGCAAAAATTCGTCGATCTGTTTGCGAATTACGCCCCGGAAGCCGGCTATGGAATTCCGGATGCCATGGATTCAGCGTGGTTTTCAAGAGTGAACGATCATCCGGCGATTCGCAAAGGGTTTGAAGAAATCTTTGGTGTGCTGGACATTAAATCGCGAGCGGCCGCATGCACCAATTCGTCTGCATGAACTGGGGCACTGCCTATGGAGCCGATTATGTCAATCGGCTGTATTCGATGATCGCTCGCAATACTCAGCAACCGTTTCGCCTTGTCTGCTACACTGATTCCACTATCGACATTCGCAGTGAAGTGGAATGCTACGATTGCCCCGAAGTTGACATTCCGTCTCCAAAACGAAATCGTGGCTGGAGAAAGTTGACTTTGTGGGCCAAAGAGCTTGCGGGACTCAGCGGAACCGTGTTGTTTCTGGATCTGGATATTGTGATCACAGGCAGGCTGGATGACTTTTTTACGTACCGTCCAGAGGCGGACTTCTGCGTCATCCATAACTGGACTCAACCAAACCGTCGGATCGGCAATACATCCGCGTATCGATTCACCGTCGGCAGTCATCCGGAAATCCTCGCGCGGTTCCTTGATGATTTTCGATCGGTGCTGGCCGCGTATCCAAATTCCCAGACGTACATATCTTCATGCCTGACGAATACGATAGAGTTCTGGCCGACCGACTGGTGCCGCAGTTTCAAACGCCACTGCGTCGCACGCGGAGTGACCCGGTGGTTCCGCCAGCCGCTCCTGCCGACTGGTGCGAAGCTTGTTGCATTCCCAGGCCAGCCGAATCCCCACGAAGCGGTCAA
>JAYVNW010000362.1:0-5994 GCA_043758225.1 Candidatus Kuenenia sp.
TCGAAGAACTCCTATGAATACGCATCTGCGAATGTCTCGAACGGAGAACTGCTGATCACTGGCACTTCGAAGTCAGATCGCATCGCCATTACGCTGACGAATAATTATTATTGCATTATGTCAAACGGCCGAACGCTGGGCCAGTTTTTGGTATCGAACGTCAATACGATCATCATCAACGCCGGGGCTGGACAGAACACCGTGCGTACGACTCGGGTGACTGTGCCGGTCCAGGTTTATGGGACTCTTGTCCAGCCCCTGACAAACGCAACCAAAACCGCTTCGCCAATCCTTGCAGCATCACGTATCGGCAACACAGCGACACCGAAAGCTCTCGATAATCTATTTGCCGGCCAATTGCTGTAGAACAAAAATAGTCGCCTTTCGCTCCGCCAAAGTAGCGGATCGCATCGTACGGGACGTGGTGTTCGCGCTACTTCGCGGAGCGAAAGGCGACTATCGTACACCTGTTGATCAAACGATCCTCAGTGATTCAGCAAGAACTCACTACTGTTCAACAGCGCCCAAAAGACGTCGGCCATGGCGGATTTTGGGTCGCCAGTCGTGCCACCATCGGTGATGAATTTGCCAAAAATCCCTCGTTCTGAATCCGTCGGGCGGCGGCTCAGCGCTGCCACGAACAACGTGTCGAGTTTTTCGTCATTCGTCATCAAAGGGAAGTCCGCAACGGCCCGCAATGTTTGACTATTATCCAGCGTTGTCGCATTGTCGATAAACTCACCGTTCATCATCGCCAGAGCCTGCAGGATTGTCGTCTCTTTCATCAGCGGTGATTCGTTATCGTCACGGAACAATTCCAGGAATCGGCCTCGAGGCGTATCGCCATCGATCACAAACGGATTGTCCGTGCGATATGGCTGATAGTATCCAACAGCTTCAGCAAGGCTGTCGAAGAATTGCTCCGGCGTCAAACCTCGCAATGCCGCGCGAGCGAAATGATTTGGATCGGATTGACTTGCATGCGTTTGGCGACTCGTCGTCTGATACACTCGAGTCGCCGTAATCGTGCGAACTAAAAACTTCAGATCATAATCGTGAGCGACAAACTGTTCGGCCAACAGATTCAGCACTTCCGGATGTGACGGTAGATTGTTGTCTGAAAAATCATCAACCGGCTGCACAATGCCCTGACCCAAAAACTGCGCCCACAGACGATTCACGGCCATCTTTGCAAACCAAGGATTGTCGCGGGCCGTGATCCAGTTCGCGAGGACTTCGCGCGGCTGTGGTTTTTCCTTCCAGTCCGGTTCTGCTCCCGTCAGAAATTTTGCGTTGACCACATTGCCAGTCGAAGGCACTTTGATGGAATGCGCCTCCGCATTTTCAGGCACATTCATCATCAGCGCCGCGTTGTCAGGATCGGCGTTGTCCGGTCGCTGGAATCCAGAGTAAAAAGCCGCCATGCTCCAGAACTGATCTCGCTTCCATTTGTCGAACGGATGATCGTGGCATTGAGCACAGTCGAGCCGCACACCAAGAAACGCGCGCGAAGTACCGGTGGCCAGGTTCTCCGGCTGCAACTGGCGCACGATAAAGAAGGCGCTTGGCGAATTGGCAGATTGCAATAACCCTGGCTGATTGTTGCCGAAGTCGATTGGAGTCGTGATCAGCTCCTTCACGATCTGATCGTACGCTGTGTCTTCAGAAAAATGCTTCCACAACCACGCTTCAAAACCAGGAACCAATGCTCGCGTTCCAGGTTCATTGAATGCCTGAGGAATCAACGCATTTCGCCAGATGATTGTGAAGTGACGCACAAATGCCGGGCCGTCGAGAAGCTGTTCTACCAATTCGCTGCGTTTGGCTTCCGAGTTGCTGGATAGAAACTCGCGGGTTTCCGAAGCCGCTGGAATCCGCCCGGCAAGGTCCAGATAGAGCCGCCGGACAAATTCTTCATCGGTCGCCGCCGGGGCAGGTTCGACATGGTTCCTGGTCCATGCGGTCGAGAACAATCGATCGATTTCCGCCGCCGTGTCAGAGGCAGTTTTGGGCTCTCTAGTCGCGGAATCAGTTTCCTGAGCGTACAAGCTGGCGTTTAGAACCAGCCAAATCGCCAAAAGGGAATTCGTTTTCATGTAGAGCTCCACGCGTTTCTGAATTATTCGCCATTCCAGTTCTGTTCGCGCACTTCATAGCGATTTAATGCGGGTATCATACTCGCATCACTTCGGTTTCGCATCAGGAAGAAGTCAACCGACATGCTGTTTTGTCTGTTGAAGTTGGCTGGTACAGCCAGATTCCGATTGTTTGAATGTTTTCAGGTCCGTGCGGTCGTCATGAGTTTGTCTTCTGATGTTACATCTAACTGGCTTACGATGGCCATCACCGAGCTCGATATCGGCGGCGCGGAGCAAGCGTTCGTCAGAATTGCCATCGGCCTGAAGTCCCGTGGCTGGAACGTCAACGTCATCAGCCTGCGTGACGCGGGAGCACTCGCAGAACCTCTGTTGCAGTCAGGCATCTCTGTCGAAGCTCTTAACTGCCGCGGTGCTTCTGACTTCCGAGCGATCGGCAGAATGACACGTGCGATGCAGAAGAATCCACCATCGGTGTTGCTCACGTTTCTGCATCAGGCCAACATTATCGGACGACTGGCAGCCAAGCGCGCGGGAGTCAAAACGGTCGTCTGTGGCGTGCGAGTCGCCGATCGACGCTGGAGCGTTCGTGCTCCAGAAGCGATAACGAAGCATTTGGCGACTCATTATGTGGCCGTCAGCAGATCAGTTGCCAGAGTTCATCGAGATCTCTGCGGAATTGCCCCGAGACGAATCACAACGATCTACAACGGTGTAGACGTGGACGCTATTGATGCGGCTGTCGCTTCGCCGCGTCCAGACCTTCGATGCAACAATGATGATCAAATCATTCTGTGTGTTGGTAGATTGAGCCCCCAGAAATCTCCACTGGATGTAATTGAAGCGTTCGACAAACTGCAGAAGCTTGATCCGATCGGACATCAACATCGAAAGCTCGTGTTCGTCGGAGACGGACCGCTCAAGCCTGCGATGGACGATCTGATCCGGAAGTTGCAGCTTCAGGAAAACGTGCATCTGCTCGGCTGGCGCCCCGATGTCGCATCAATCATGAAATCCGCAACAGTCCTGGTGCTGGCATCAAAGTGGGAAGGTTTGCCAAACGTGATTCTGGAAGCTCAGGCTTCCGGATTGCCTGTTGTGGCCTCAGCGGTCGATGGTTGCAAAGAAGTCATCGAAGATGGAAAAACAGGACGACTGTTTCCACCGGCCGACACGCAGCAACTTGCCGTTGTTATGCTGGAATTACTGGGATCACAGGACATTCCAAACACCTCGACGTCCGAATCGCTCGTCCGCCTGGCAGACAACGCCCGCCAATTTGCAACGGGTTTTTCATGGGAAAAGTGTGTAGATCAATACGACAGGCTGTTTCGCGAATTGCAATCCTCCCAATCTGAATCGACGTCCTCGTCCTGAGAGTAGATGAAGCGACGCTGATCCGTCAGAATAGGGTGAATTGCAATCTGGGTTTCGTGTTGGTCTTGAATTTTGTTCGGTCTCGAAAAGGTCCAAAACGTTGACAAACGGGTCTCACTATACGGTACTTGCCCGCCGATTCCGGCCTCAGGCGTTTGACGACGTCGTCGGTCAGGAACACGTCGCCCGCGCACTGACGAACGCCATCAAAGCCGGACGCGTTGCTCATGCGTATATGTTCACCGGGGCGCGCGGAGTTGGCAAAACATCGACGGCGCGAATTCTGGCGAAGGCTTTGAACTGCCCGAATGCAAAAGACGGCGTCCCCTGTAACCATTGTGAAATCTGTGATGGGATTTCCGCTGGCAACGACGTGGACGTGCTCGAAATCGACGGTGCATCGAATCGCGGCATTGATGATATTCGCTCGCTGCGGGCCAACGTTGGCGTACGATCGATGCGGACTCAATACAAAGTCTACATCATCGACGAAGTTCACATGCTGACTAAAGAAGCCTTCAACGCATTGTTGAAGACTCTGGAAGAACCACCGCCGAATGTGAAGTTTGTGTTCTGCACGACGGAACCGAACAAAGTTCCCGACACGATTCTGTCCCGCTGCCAGCGATTTGATTTTTCGAGTATCAACGATATCTCGATCGCTGACCGACTGCGTGAGATCGCCAAAGCAGAAGGCTTCGAAGTTGCGGAAGATGCCCTCGAACTTGTTGCCCGCCGCGCTCGTGGATCAATGCGAGACAGCCAATCGCTGTTTGATCAGTTATTGGCATTCAGCGATGGGACTGTGTCGGCAGAAGACGTACATCGCATGCTGGGAACAGCCGGCGATGAACGACTCGTAAGTCTGTTCAATGCGATTGTTGAACATCGACCCGGCGAAGTGCTGGCTCAACTGGACGCAGCGTTTGGCACCGGCGTGCAACCCGGCGAACTGATGGATCAGGCGATCGGATACGTCCGCGATCTGATGGTGACGGTCAGCGGCGGGGCAACAGTGCCACTCTGCAGCGTCGCAACGCGTCATCGTGAAATCCTGATGCAGCAGGCGACTCGCTTGAGCATGCATTCCGTAATGGCGGCATTTCAGATTCTGTCGGACGGCAAGAATCAGATGTTCCGCAGCACGTTCGCTCGCACAGTTCTCGAAATGGCAATGGTGCAACTGAGCCTGCTGGAAAACCTCAGCGCGATCAGTGATTTGCTGTCAGGCCGATTGCCTGCGTTGCCGGATCTGCCAGCAGGCCAACCGGCAACCGTGTCGGTTGCGGAAAAAAAAAACACTGAACCCCTGAAGATCGCAGCGCCAGTGGCAACGGCAGATCAGTCTGATCCGGCCGATCTTGCAGTGGAAATCGCACCTGAAATCGAACTGACTCAGGAAAACTGTCCAGCGTTGTATCAAAAGCTGCTCAACGCTTTGGGATTAACAATTTCAGCGGCACTTAAGCAAGCCAGCGGCCTTCAATTAGGTTCCGACAATCGACTTGAAATCCTGCTGGATTCCTCCAGTGAGTTCGCTCGCAAGGCACTCGATCAGGCGGAAAACAGGGCTCGGATCGAATCAGAGATTCAACGTCTGACAGGGCGCGCAGTCTCCATTGCACTGCGACTTACGGCACCTCAAAAACCCGCTCCCAAGCCAGATGCAGCGGAGCAAACAGCCACTCCAGCTCAGAAGAAAGGTGTTGAGAAAAATGCAAGAGCCGGCACATCGACCAACCAGAGAAGTACTCAAGCTGAAGCAGGACCACCGCCTGCCACGCCAGTTCGCAACCTGATGGGTGAAGTCGATCCGTCCAGCGACGTGTTTGTTCGTGAAGTAATGGAGGTATTCGGCGCAACTGTCGTTAGAATCACAAACGCGCCGCCCGTGCAGTTGGTTGCAACAGACGGTGAAGATTCAGACGCTGGCGAATAGGTGCAACGACGGGCGAATCACAGGAAGTCACGAAAGGAAAACCTGAATGTTTGGCGGATTGAAAAACATTGCAAACCTCATGCAGCAAGCCGGAGAAATCAAAGGCAAGGTTGCGGCAGCGAAAGAACGTGTCAGCAAACTTCGCGTCGAAGGCGTTGCCGGACCGGATCTGGTACGCATCGTCATGACGGGCGAAATGATGGTCCTGAGTGTTTCGATCGAACCAAATCTGATCGCGTCCGGCGATCGGCAGATGATCGAACAACTCGTCAACGCCGCGATGAACGATGTGCTGCATAAAGCCAAGACCGCTGCGGCCGCAGAAATGGCAGACATCGCGGAAGGCATGAATGTACCGGGCTTGCAGGAAGCCATGGCGAAGATGGGAATGGGCTGAAATCTGAGCGGAATGGCGCTAGCGACCGGTTTTGATTCAAGACAATTACGTAGGATGGGTCTCCAGACCCGTCCAGAGTTTTTTGCATTTTTAGATCAGGACGGGACTGAAGTCCCGTCCTGATTCGCAGTCATGACTCTACCAACTCAACAGTCGCGCGGAACCGTTGTGCTTTTCGCCACGAC
>JAYVNW010000363.1:0-5088 GCA_043758225.1 Candidatus Kuenenia sp.
CCGGGTGGTTCATGAACCTGCGATGCCTCGGGAATAACGAGTCCTCGTTTTTGCGCTCCTTTAACAATCGACTCTGCCAATGGATGTCGAGAATACCGCTCCAGCGCAGCCGTAAGTCGAAGTACTTCGGGTTCCGCGATGCCGGGGCGCGTGAGGCATTCCGTCATTGCCGGCCGACCATAGGTCAGTGTTCCCGTCTTATCAAAAATCGCAACGCTGCACGAATCAATACGCTCCAGCACTCCCGGATCGCGAATGATAATTCCTCGCCGCGCGCTCAGTGAAATCCCGCCGAGAATCGCGACTGGTATTCCGATCAACAACGGACACGGCGTTGCAACGACGAGCACGGCCAGAAATCGCGTCGCGTCACCGCTGAGCAACCACGCCAGGATTGCAATGAGAACCGCGAGCGGCGTGTAAAATGCTCCCAGTTTGTCGGCAAGACGCCGCATTCGCGGTTTCCGTTGTTCGGCTGAACGCATCACGTCCATGATCTTTGCATAACGAGAATCTACGGCGAGACGATCCGCATGGATAACGAGTACTGCATCTCCATTGATCGCACCAGAGATCACAGTGGCCCCGGGAGCCTTCGGCATTAAATACGGTTCGCCAGACAGATACGATTCGTCCATTGAACCGTGACCTTCGACAACCGTTCCGTCCACAGGACAAATCTCGTGAGGAAATACTACCAGCGTATCTCCAACGGCAACTTCGCCCAGTCCGATGTCCGTGATTTTTTCGTCGACCGATCGACGATGGGCAGTCTGAGGCAATCGTTTCGCCAAGGCGTCCAGTACCGACGATGCACTACGAACCGCGTAAGCTTCCAGTGCCTGTCCACCAGACAACATCAGCACCACAAACACACCCGCCAGATATTCGCCCTGCCAAAGCGCGGTCACCATCGAAAGTCCGGCAAGCAGATCGGATCCGAATTCTCCCACAAAGGCTTGCTTCAAAAGATCCCAGACCAACGGCACACCGCCAATCACAAGACCCAGAATCAGAGGCCAGTTTGCGGGAGGCTGACCAGCCACAACCGGCGAAGTCACCGTCCATCGCATCGCCAGGTGAAGGACGATGCACATAAACGCAAAAACGGCAATGAGCAGCGTCTTGCGTTGTTCGGCATCGGGCTGTGTGAGTTTCGGTGGACCTGTCATTTCCGCATCCTAGCGAATCGTCGCGTTTCAGCGAGCGATTAAGGAAAAGGCAGATTCCATCCAAACCACGACGCGATGCGGAATTTCATCAGAAACAGACCATACGGACTTCAGGTTTCTGTCCCAGCACATTGAAGTTTCAAACGCCCGATGATTGTACTCAATATTTAACCTAGAATTGGAAATGCATTCTTTACGTAGCATAGCAAAACAGTGACATGGCTAAACAATACCCAAGTCAAACTGCCGTTTCTCACAGTCGTAGCGTCCCCTTTCCGAAGTACAGCAAGCTAAGAACGCCATTTCTTGGTTTTTATTTTAGATTTTTTATAGATATAGGTGGCGAGTGCTTCGCGCCAAGTGCCAACCTTTTTGCTTGCCTTTGACAGCCGTGCCCCTTCCTTCCATTTTTTTCTTACTTTTTCCTCTTCAGAACGAGGATCCACCCTTCAGCCTCCGCCAAAATCTAAAGGATTAACGCACCAGAAAACCCGCCGGTGTCACAGGCTGCTTGGTCAGTCGCGACCTTGGACGATCGGTACCTTGAGTCGCAACGAGTCAATGGTCGTCTGGATCTCCACGTGGGTGGGATTGTCTAGCCAAGTTCGGTCTGGATTTGGATACGTAATCCGAAGCTTGTGAGCGACTGATGGCTCATTGAATTGATTGGGAAGTGGGATTCGCTGATCGGCAGACACGAAATCCACAGAGACAACTGAAAACGGCACTTGATCAGGAGACAATACAAGTAAATCCCAAGTTTGTTCGTTTCCAAGCGACGTTACGATGAGTTCTTTCGGAACACATCGGACTCTTTCGAGCGGACAAACTGTCAAATTGGTTGATGTCGTTCGATCTGGATGTATCTCTCGGAACTGCAGGTTGAGCTTTGTGTTCAGCACCTCCGATTCCGGGCAACCTGCGGAAACTTCGAAAACGTACCACCGACTGATGATGCCGCCACCCATATCCGCCTCTTCGACTGGCGTATGAAGTTGGCCTTTCACCAGATCAGAGTTTGATTCAAGGCCAGCAATCCATGATTCCGTCCCTGAACGCTCAACCGTGCGAACTTTCAGCGTACCGGTTAGCAACTCTCCGCTTTTGTATCCAGATAACTCGATCTGCTGGGTCTGACTGATGAGATGCGGAATTGGAATGTCAGACCCCGTCATTCGAATTTTAAAGTCTACAGCCGGTTGGAGGATAGAATCAGTCACTACGGTGATAGTCGTTTCACTGTCTCCAAACATAGAAGGGGAAACCTGCATCGCGAGCTTCGTCGATTGCTGCGCCGTGAGAAGCGTATCTTTGGGCAGATTTGCGACTGTACAACTGCAGGAGGTGCGGACTCCCAAAATCTGCAAGGGTTCGTCGCCGTTGTTCCTCAGCGTCAACTCAACGTCGTGTTGATCTTTTGTTGGCGAGTATTCAACGGTGACTGTGGGCGGCTCGATCGTCAGTCTGGCGGGTTTGGTTCCACATCCTAGACATGCACCGACCAGAACATATAGGCTGAAGTGGTATTTCATAATCGCAATTTGTCCATCTCGTGTTCCGCTACTCAGTAGGTTCGCCGCCGTCAATGGTACCCATAGCTCGCCATAGCGAGATGTCTACTGATTCAGACCAAAATCGAACCGAACCATCGGCGAGGAGCGAGTTGACACCTTGAGAATGATGGCTTCTGGCAGAATACGCGCCCACTCCGCCATCGGGCGTGGCACAATCTGCGATTGACGAGTTTGGTGGTAAGACGTGATTGTAACCAGTGATTCCAAATATACCGAATAGCCATCCAGTGCTGTTGTACGAAGCGTGTGGTTGTCCGGCGCGAACGTCTCGCCGACACAGGTGCTTGATCGTATCCGGTAGCAACGGTGGAGTATTGCTGATTGCATCAGACAGACTTGGAACGTAAGCCCAGTCTCGAACCGGATTGTAGTCATCGGGCGTATGGTCCCCAATGAGTCGCTCAGAGAAGGCAACGATGTTTGATAGTCCATCAGAGATTCTGGCTGCGGAAACGCCTGCACCCACTCCCGGAAGAAGCGTATTTGGCGGACGATATGCAGGCGTGGACTCCCCGCCAGTCGAAGTGCCAAAGCAAATCAAATAACTAATGCCAGCTTCGGGCACTCGATCGGTGGGGCATACAAAGATCGGAAGCCGCATTTTGATAAGGAGTTCGTTCTTGCTGCTTTGGAGAGGGTCGTTTCCACTCCATTGATCATCTTCAACGACAACCTTTTGGTAGACGTTTGTCAGCTCCATTCCCGGCAGGAGGTCAAAGTGCGCTGACTTTGGATTGAGCCTCGACAAGTCAACCAGTGTTTGAGGCATCTGTGTCGTGCGTGTTCGAATTGGCGGAAATGCGCCGTATGTGTTTTCGACCTGCTGAAACGCAAGGCCAATCTGACGAAGATTATTCTGGCACGACATCAATCGAGAACGTTCACGTGCAGCTTGTACTGCAGGGAGCAACAGCGCAACAAGAATTCCGATCAGACCGGTGACTACCAGGACCTCAATCAACGTGAACCCCTCGCGGAGTTGCACTTTCCGATTCAGAAATTGCTTCATCATTTTGTCTCTTGAGCGGAGCGATAAAATGAATGGGTAGCTCGCCGGAAAATATTCCGGAAAAAAATGCGGGGGGAAATCAAGACCAGGCTCGCCAAAACAAAGAAAGCCGCAGCTCCACGTGCAAGGCGGTGCGGAAAAGAAGCATCGGAAACAATGTCATCAAGGACTACTTGATTACGGGCGAAATGGAGAGCTGTTCCATCCCAGCCGTGAATTCGTAAGTCAGACTCACTCATCGGACGCAAGTGAGTATCGTTCTGAACAATGGCTTTCCCATCATCCCATCACACCACGGCCACAAAATGGAGCCGACCTTGGTTTCCTGCAACAGGAATAATCGCTGGCGGGGCGTTGGGAAACGGCGCTCCAGTCCACCGCACTGCAGAACTGAAAAGGCCGAATTCCGTGGTTGCAAATTCGGCCAGCTCAGCAAACGTTGAATCGTCACCTTGGCGGGGCAATCCATCCTCCAATTGGCTTAGTGGGGCATCAATACCATAACAGCCAAGGACAATCTGGAGACTTCGTGCCCCACATCTACGCTCGCCGTCGGCACCACAACAGATTGAAGCCGTGGCAGCTACGATCACAGCGATCAGTGAGAATTGTACCGGTTCGCGGTTATTGATCATTTCAGCAATCCGCTGAGCGACAGAAGCAACTCTTGACTACTCCAGGCGTGGTCCTGCTATTTGATTTGATTTGGAATTCCCGTGCAATCCACGCCTGGCTGAGTGCCGCTTGTGGCCTTCACGAACTGATCGCCACACGGGATCCAGACAGTCGTGTATAGACTCACGCATTGAGCGTCCGTGTAGAGGCCTCTATATACCAGCGGGCAGATAGTATCTGTCTTGATGCACCGAGTAGCGGACATCGAATTCTGCCAGCACTTGTCGTCGCCCTGTGACGTCTGGCATCTTTTCCAAACTGAAACAGGCATTGGAGGCATTCCAGGTGGTGACATGTCAACAGTGCCCGCAGGAGCACACGCGCCGATGCAGCCTCCGACCGGTATAGGGTACGGAAATGCGCAATACACGTCTTCACCACCTCGGATCGAGTGCAAATCCTGGATTGGATGAAGGTCGGATGGAGCGGACAAGTTAACCATGTATCCACTGAGCAGTAGACCCAAACACATCAAAACTCGAACCATGGATTCAATCCTTTTCGACAGAGCTATTTGAAACGGAATCGGAACCACACAGCTCCGACGAGAGAGATTATAGAAGCGACGAGAATGATGGAACGCCACAGTGTGGAACGCTCGTTTCCGGGCGAAGCATCAACGGCAATTCCACTGGGCGGTATTGAATTAATAGGATCA
>JAYVNW010000364.1:0-4050 GCA_043758225.1 Candidatus Kuenenia sp.
ACGCCATGGATTTTATTGCGACGCTGTCCGACGGTGACGGCCGCCGAGCGCTGACCGCATTGGAAATTGCAGTGCTGTCAGTTTCGCGAACCACCAGGATTGTCGATGCGACCGTTGCGGAAGAATCGATGCAGCGGCGAGTCCTGCGGTTTGATCCAACAGGTGATGATCACTACGACGTTGCCAGTGCCTTCATCAAAAGCATTCGTGGCAGTGATCCCGATGCCGCGCTCTACTGGTTGGCGCGTCTGCTGGAATCCGGCGAAGATCCGCGATTTATCGCTCGACGACTTGTGATCGCCGCTTCGG
Organism: Candidatus Kuenenia sp.; assembly: GCA_043758225.1. GTDB lineage: Bacteria > Planctomycetota > Planctomycetia > Planctomycetales > Planctomycetaceae > SXXK01. Next base: position 310 of record JAYVNW010000364.1, read on the forward strand.
AGGACATTGGAAACGCGGATCCGATGGGATTGCCAATTGCCACGGCTGCATGGCAAGCGACGGAAACGATCGGCATGCCCGAATGTCGCATCAACCTGGCGCAGGCCACAACCTATCTGGCCTGCTCGCCAAAGTCGAACGCATCTTATCTGGCGATCGATGCGGCGATCGCTGATGTACGACAGAATACTTTGGTCCCGGTGCCCATGCATCTGCGTGACGGACATTACGCCGGCTCGGAACGGCTGGGTCATGGAGTTGGATATGAATACACTCATGATTCTGCCGAGGGCTGGGTGAATCAGGACTATCTGGGCGTCGATCGACAGTATTATCATCCGGTGGATCGCGGCAAAGAGGCCGAGTTCCGGATACGGCTTGAGGAGTTGCGTTCGAGGCGAAAACCTACGAGCGAGTGAGATCGTGAAAAGCCCGAGGTTTATTATACTCCCGGCCCTGGTGAATCGTAAATTGTCAACGCAAGCAGGCTGCAGATGGGTTTCGTGATTTTTGGTTTTTGTGTGATCGCCGTTTTCGTGGGAGGCATCCCGTTTGGATATCTCATCGGTCGCTTGATTCTGAAAGACGATATTCGAAACCACGGCAGCGGAAATATCGGAGCGACCAACGTTGCCCGAATTCTCGGCTGGAGATGGGGCTTTGTTGTTCTGTTTCTGGATGCGTTGAAAGGGTTGATTCCCACTTTGTTGACCAAGTTATATTTGCAGCCTCGATGCAGCGATGAACTGATGCACTTGGGGACAATTCTGGCCGGAATCTGCTGCATCGTCGGCCACATGTATCCCGTCTGGTTGAGGCTGCGAGGCGGCAAAGGCGTCGCCACAGCACTGGGCGTCATCCTTGTCATCGCGCCACTGGCGTCCGGTGTCGCATTAGGCACGTTTCTGATTGTGTTTGCCGCGACGCGAATCGTTGGACTGGCGTCAATTATTTCCGTCACATCATTTGCAGTCGCTCAGATGGTGATCATGGGCGAAAAGGTCTTTATTTTTGAACAACTTCCGATGACACTCTTTTCAACACTTGTCCCCGCATTGATCATTTGGAAACACCGTTCGAACATTGTGCGAATCCTGCATTGTGACGAAAAGAAATTAAAGGCTGGTGGCGGCGACAAAGACGGAAAGCCTGAATCCGAGGAGTAAACAGCGTGAGTGACCAGCGGAACAATGCAACATCTTTGGCATTGCGGGAAGTATGCCACACGATGATGCTCCGTCTGAAGCACTCCATCGATCACATTGCCGATGCACACCAATGGCGATGGATATTATTTGATCGCGACCTTCACAGCGGCGTTCCGTTTTCAAAGGGCTGTGCTGGTCCAGTGCTGACATTAGGATTGCCATGGCTGTCCGCAGAATGTTCACTTCGCTGGCTGGGGCCTCGCATTTTTTTCTGGCCGCAGGGTATCCCGGCACAGCGGCGCGTCTCAATCGTTTCGTCCCGATTAAAGCAGCGACTGGACGAAGAATCATGGTGGTTCGATTTATTGCGTACCGCCGTGCTTCGAACTGATCCGACTCTCGATCTACTGTGCGTTGTGGCCGAAACCGCATCGCACCGCTTTGTCTGCCGGGCCGTGGAGCTATTCGGACGATCGGTGCTGGAATTTCATCTGGATTCACCCGATCAGCCGGTTCATGAAGACGCAATCAGACAGTGGCTGTTGGATGTCTCCAACGCAGCAAAATGGGATGCGTCGGCAGCAATTATTGACGATGATCTCGTTGCAGAACCACCGATCATTGAATGTTACAGCCACGGGAAACATTGGTCGGTTTTTGTGTCGCCACCAATTGAGATGGACCTCGAGGCAACGATTTCGGAACTGCAAAATCAGCCAATCGGCGATCGAATCCTGTTCGCTGCCGGTCACCGCCTTCAGGTTCTCCGAGCCCGCACCGATGGTGCGATTCAGACATTGCTAAGCCAACACGTTCAGGACAAAGAACGCTGCGAATCCATCGTAATGCTGGCGTCCGAATCAAGCGGCGAGATCCCGGATATTGTGATCAACTCAACAGGCTGTATCGTGCCATGGATATTGAAGTCTGATACAACAGAAACAGAATCCGTTCCCATAACGACTGCAAAAATAACCACCGACGATCGAATGTCCGCATCCGACGCAACAACTCAAATCAGCACACCATCGACGCATCCTGGCGAATGGTTGCTTCACTGGACGCGTTCCACGGTGGGACCATGGCCGGATCAGAATAAACAGGAATTCGATGATGAACTGATCCTTGGATGTCATTCGTCGGATCGATCAGCATTGGCCACATTGTTGCGGATTGTCAACGAGGGCAAGTTGTGGGCATCATCGGAAGCGATCCGTGGCGGTCATCGAGTAGTCTCATTTACCGAAGTACCGCTGCACGAATTTCGCAAACGCCGAACATACCGCCGTCACCGCCGCCGCTACGATTTTGAACCCTGGGGTATCGCCATTCGTCGCGATGTCCTGAAATCCGCCGGAGCCCGTCCTGTCATCTACGGCGACGAAGAAACCTGGCGCAATATTTCCGATCAGGACCAACCTTTTTTCCAGAACATCGGCACAGGCGAAGGCTGGACGCAAGACGAACGCGAGTGGCGAATCAGGGATCATGTGCCGTTGCAAGAACTGCCGCCGTCGGCCGTGGTCGTATTTGTCGATTCAAACGCTGCTCTCCGGATTGTTCAAAAGCAAACGGATTGGCAGGTTTTGGTAGTTCCAGACACCAATCACATATAATGAAAAGCCACTGGATTTTGCGTCCATCCTGGTGGAAGCACAAACTCCTGGTGGTCCAGCCGCGATGTGCCGCAGCGATGCCGACGGAAAGTTCAGTCTGGACGCTTTTCCGCCAGATCGCGGCGCAGTTCCCGGGTTGAATCGTGTCAGCGTCAAGAAAACTGAACCGCCTAAGCAGCAGGTCTTCGATCCCGCAAATCACGATGCTCCGATGGATCCTGAGGCCACAGGCCCAACGTCACTCATTCCTCCGGAGTTTGGTGAATTCGACACTTCCGGTCTCACGCTGGAAGTGCCGGCCGAAGGAAGTGACAGCCTTAAGCTGAACCTGAAATAGTTCCCCTGCAGCTTTGTGACCGTGACTTGACTCCAAAGAAGCCCGGCGATTCTTAAGATGGCCGGGCTTTTTGCATGTAACGCACCAAAGCTGTCTCGCATCGAGATGCCGAAAATGTATGCGATTGAAGAATCTCGTAGTATTGTCTTCCAGTGTCTTAGACAGTCAAATACTTCTGAATCCAGGGACCCATGCACCAGTTGTGGAGCATAATTCGTTGAACGGCGAGCCGTAGGCGTAGGTGATGTGCCAGAACACCGACGCCTACGGCTGGCCGTAAATCGAAGAAACTTCTGCATGGGTGCTTGCAACACATGTTTCCTGACTAGATGAATGCGAACGGTGACCGGCAATGTACCAGAGAATTAACCGTGGTTTGAATTCGCTCACTCTGCTGTTGGCGATGTTGGTTCTGTCTCGAAATGCGGCAGCGGACGATCCAGCGGCACCATCAGCACTTACGCGGGGGCCTTATCTGCAGCTTTCGACGCCGTCATCGGTATCGATCATCTGGCGAACGGATGCCGAGACTCAGCCGACTGTGCAGTACGGACTCGATCCCGGACGCCTCAATCAATCGTTGCCAGCAGCATCGATCCTTGTGAGACGAGTACCCTAAGAAGGCGAGGCACAAGGCGTT
>JAYVNW010000365.1:0-6207 GCA_043758225.1 Candidatus Kuenenia sp.
ATCTGGGAACTGGACATGTCTTCGCATCAGTCTGTATTTGACGAAAGCGAATCGGAGTGTTCTGAAGAGTCCGTGCTGGATTGAGTCAGCTCAATCAAACAGACCGTGCAGGTACCAAATTCCGGTCTGAAGATCACGATAGATCCACAGCTGGCTACCAGTCTCCGTGATCGCTCGAAAGTAATCGCGATGACACGGTTTGTCCGTCCACCATGCCGTCTGAATTCGTTCCGGGCCTTGCAGTTCTACGATTCGCCTTTGCTGTCCACCTACAGAAATCCGTTCGGGAGGACGAACTTCGCAGTCGCGACCAGCGATCTGTTGTGGAGTTGCCAATAGCCGCAACGGTCGTGGAAGAGTACGTTCCGAATTTTTGCTCGCGTCTGGATCAGGCTCCGTCAACCGCTGCAGAATATGTTCAGACTTCGGAGCACGCTCAGTGGAATCGGCATTGGCGATAACGGGGTCCAGCACAAGAGAATGTTCGGGTCGCGGGTCCGCTTGAATTCTGACGGTACTAACCGACTGTGGTCCCATGCGATTGCTCAGCCGCGCGATGAGAGTTGCCAGTTCCTCCTGAGGACGAATGTGTTCCGTCGGGCTAAACAGGTCTCGTTGGCGTGAAACAGGAATCGGCACTGTTTGTGCGGTCATCGAAATCGCCGACACAGGCTCCATCAGCGGCAGTGTTTCCAGTCGCAGGCTGAGCACTTCAAACATCAACTCGGCGGACTGCGTCGGTTTCACCACGCCGGCAGACAGTGTCAGCTTGTTCCCCGAGGCGCAGTTAAGTTCGCTGACCAGAACACTGCAGGCGATTCGACGGCGTTCAATTTGTTCTGCGATGCTTTCCACAAGATGCTGCAGCACCTGTCGAATGTCGGCAAAGCTCTTCGCGGGAAACTCCGAATTCCAGACAGCAGCCACGGGATTGGATTCCGGCAACGGAACGATGGATTCTTCCGTCAGCGCGAGCAATTGATGAACTCGTTCAACCGCCACCTGCGAAAGCCGCGACGGTAAATCTTCACGCGGCAGGGAAAGCAGTTGAGCGATCGATCGAATTCCAAGGTGGGCCAGGATCTGCAGATCTTTGAGTGGCAGTCGAGATGCGGCGATTGGCAGACGAGCAATTTCCTGCTGCTGCATGCCCGGCGGAATGATTTGAATCGGCAATTCGTAAAGTTGTGCGTTTTCAGCGGCCCGCGATGCGTTTCGACGCGACGCATTTGAAGTTGACGTGTTCGCAGTTGACGTTTGTGTTGACCGCCGCATTTCGGGAGCTGCGTGTTCCGTATGAGTCAACGCCCAAACGGCGGCGATCGTGTCTGCAATAGCAATGCGTCCGGTCCAGCCAGCAAGTTTCAGATCACGCAACAAGAGTTCGGCCAATGCCGCTTCACCGCCAAACAGCGGACCGCAACCGGTGATGTCCAACAGCAAACTGTCGGGCAGTGGCATGCCATCCAATCCGACAACTGGTGCGTACCGACGAGTCAGCTCAGCAACACCGGCCAGAGTGCGACGATCGGTGGATGATGTCCACTCGTGAAATGAAACAAGCTCTTTCGTTGACGCTGCGATAGTCGGCCGCAACGGCGCAGATTTACCTGCGTTCGGTCGTGTTCTGTTTTGCGCGGATGCGCGATGGACAGCTCGCGGGGTTATGGTCAATGGCTGAGCCATACTACGCGCTTCTGCGAGAGGCATTCCCGGTCGCACACCAGCGATCCATGCATCGCGCGATACTGCAAGGATGCATGGACCTCCGTTGGCCGACGGAAACACGGCGCGGACAAATTTGAGATCGTCGTCGATGTCAGTCGCTTTACGCGTCGCGGTCGAATCCACATTTCCTGGTGCTGCGGTATGCAGCGCTAGTCCTGACAAGCATCCACCCTCAGAACGCAGGCGATGTTGCAGGCTCTGAATCGGCCAGTTCGGAAATCGAAGACACAGCACCCGTTTCATGTTCGACTTCCAGTAGAGCGTGTCCTGTGTGCTGCAGTCCATGGCGCGAACGCAACAGTTGAACTTTCAGTTGACGCCGTCCAGTGATGCCAGCCAGCGCGGGTTTAGCTGTTGTAACGTACAGTCGCAGGTCTGCAAATGAAGGTTGATTCAGAATACTGGCCGGACGCATAAGCACAATTGTGACGCCACTGCGTTCAACCGCAAGCTGCAGTCTTCGCATAACTGCAGATGATGCCTGTTCCAGAAACACCAAAACGGCACGTACACCTGGACATCTCGCCGTCTGTTCCAACGCCCAGAGTGCGTCGCTGTGCGTGGCGGAGGCCTGTCGCACAAATCGGCTGCGGCTGATTGTCGCTTGAGCGGGCCCCGACGCTGCATGCACAGGTCGAATCAGCAGCAATCGAGACAACGGAATCCCGTGACTGCGTGCAGAGTCAGCATAGAATTCATGGTGTTCATCGACGATCGCCAGACAGCCGTGCAACGTCATCATTGGCACAATGGATTTCAACGCAATCGATGCCGCATTCAAGCCAGCATCCTCAGAGATCCATTCGATAAGTGAACCTGCCGGCAAACCGCCATGCGGAAGTATGGCATCCAGCGATGTCAGGCCTGTCGGCAGAATCTGCTGAACAATCTGCGTTCGCTGAGAAACCAGCAACTGCCGGCGCAGTGAATGAATGGCTTCGGCTTTGGCCGCTGCTGACATGGAAACGCGTCCGCATTGATGTCGGCACAGCACGCAATATGCGCCGCACGACCTTACTCAAATGACGGTTTCCCTACCCGTTGTCTTCGTTAACAAGCGAAAACAGGAAATTCGTCTGTCATACCGTTCATCGGCGATCAGACGACTGGGTTTTAAGAAAGTTGCTACTTACTGTCAACTGGAGTCATTGCACGACAGAGCGCGCAACGAAAACGGCTGGTAGTCAAAGACCACCAGCCGCCGGAAGATTCCTCCGAAGAAGTCGTTAAGACTACTTCTTCTTAGCAGCCTTCTTAGCAGCCTTTTTCGCTGGTGCAGCTGGTGCAGCTGGTGCTTTCTTCGCGGCCTTCTTTGCAGCTTTCTTTGCCACAGTACGTTCCTCCAAATAAGTTTGAACTAGAGTGGCCGTCCTGCCAAAGCTTACCGGGCTTAGAAACAAACAGGACCACCACAGACCAAAACATCAGACCATCTGGATCATTTCGATCTGGATGGTGCAGATTCCATTCTTCACTGATGTCCGTCTTGAGGTTGCTTGTAGGCAAGTCCTTCGCCACGTCCATTCAGTCCTTGGTTTCAAAACTTCTAACAGTCTTCAGTACTTCGATTTTTGAGATCGTTGTTGATGATGGCACTGTCGTATCCGTCATCCTGAATTACTGATGTTGAATCTTTCAACCACCAAGTGATCGGAATCGTAGGTAATCGAATGAATAACGCAAGACTGTTCCGCGTGTTTCCAGACTTCTCAGAAATTTTTTTAAGATTCAGTACCACAACTTTGATCTGATCGTACGCGCATCGTGCATGATCATTGGCCATGTCTATGGTCCTCCAACTTCAACTTCGCGCGAGCTTCAATGCATCAACACGATCATGATTTTGAAACGATCAGCTCTATCGTTGGAGTCGTTGTGAGTCACGTCATGAATGCTGCGGCAATGTCGGTTCGGCAAGTTCTGTTTTCACAACGGACAACATTCCATGCACATGCATACGTTTTAAAAAACCTGTATTTTTCAGCATAAAACGCATCCTGAATTCTGTTATGCAGCGACTCAGGCCATCTCTGTGAGCCCGTCGCGACGCAGATCATCAAGCACAGATTGCATATAGTTCAAACTCTGCACGGCGATGTTTTGGGCACCGCGACTGTAGTCGAAGACCTCCACAGAAACCCATCCGCGATAGTTCGATTCGATGAGCGCGCGGAAGATCGGATGGTAGTCAGTCGATCCCATTCCGGGGCCGAGCAGGTTCGAATCATTGACGTGAAAATGTTTACAATTTTTTTTATGACGATCAATAATTTTGGGAATTTGAGTCCATTCTGCGCCCAACATCGCCTTCACATCCTGATGCAGAGCCATTGATGGATGATCAACAAGGCGAACAATCTCCATCGCTTCGTCACACGTGTTGATGAAGTCTGTTTCTTTGGCCGTTAGTGGTTCGAGACAAAGAAGGACTTCGTTGTCTGCGAATGCAGGTGCGGCCTGCCGAAAGACATCTGCGGCAAATTCCGCCGCTTGTTGCTTCGAGATCGCGGGCAATAGGCTGCGTTGCTGCGGTGAACCGAAGACCATGAGATGTCCACCCAGTTGGCGGCACGCGCGTGCCAGCAGCATCAGGTAGTCGGCGGTGGCCTTGCGGATTTCAGGATCTGGGCTGGTCAGATACAGCCCTGTGGTCTTTGCGAGCAGCCAATGAAGGCCAATGATTTCCAGACCATGCCGCTCAGCTTCCTGTTTCATGCCTTCAAAGACTGAGGCTGGTACAGATGCGAGGTCGGCCGAAATCGCAAACGGCGCGACTTCTATACCTGTGTAGCCAGCTTCTGCAATAAGCCGACATTGCTCGGACCATTCAGTGTTTTCATACAATTCCTGGCAGATTGCGAATTTCATAAAGTAACTTTCCGGAACAGCGAATCAGTTTAGTAATTCGCGAAGGATTGCAGACCGTAACAGGATTGCAACCGATTCCCGTCAACTCAGAATGGTCAATATCATGGTGGGAATCATTTCACCCCGTCACTTGTAAACGACAGACTTGGCACAATACCCTGTCACGTCGATACCGCGTTGTTGGCATCAGGCAGGAATTTCGAATGAATCAGCGACAGATCAGAATTGTAAGCTACCTGGCAGCGGTCCTTGTTGCCGGCTTTCCTGACTGCCAGGCCGATGAATTGCCACTTACAGAACATGATGAAACAATCAGCACGCTCGACGGCGAGCGACAGCCGCTGCTGCACTGGGCACCGCCAAATGCGGCAAATCAGCCAACACCACTGCTGGTGTTTCTGCATTCCTGGAGCAGCGACTATCATCAGGACAATTCAAAATGGCTGAAAGCCTGCGCTGGGCGAAACTGGATCTGGCTACATCCGAATTTTCGAGGTATCAACCAGTCTCCCAAGGCATGTGGTTCCAAATACGCGCGACGTGACGTGCTTGATGCCATCACTTTCGCTAAGCAGCACTGGAATGTTGATCCACAAAGAATCTATGTCGCTGGCGTTTCCGGCGGAGGTCACATGGCGCTGCTGATGGCGGGACATCATGCGGATCAGTTCAGTGCCGTCTCTGCCTGGGTCGGTCCCACGGATCTTACCGAATGGCATCGATTTCATACGAAGAATGGCATGCCTCAGAAGTATGCGGTGATGATCGAAAAAAGCCTTGGCGGTGCGCCGGGAACTTCCATTGCCGTTGATGCGGACTATCGAGATCGCTCACCGGTCTTTCACTTATCGCGCGTTGGAGATTTGCCGGTGAGCATCTGGGCGGGAGTTGAAGATGGTCACACAGGCTCCGTGCCGATTCGACATTCGCTGACCGCTTTTAACGCTATCGCAGAAACGCATGGCGACACGGTCATCTCTGAAAAGGAAATTGTGGAGCTCAGTGAACTGAAACGATTGAACTCACCGCTGGCATCTGATTCTGCGCAAGACGCGACGCTCGAACAAGAGATCTTTCTGCGTCGACGCTCACAGGAATCGATCATCACAATCTTTGACGGCGGTCACGAAAGCTATCCCGAGACCGCGTTGGAATGGCTAAGTGCACGACGACGTGCCGTAGCGAGCGGCACCAAAGCGGCAAAGTAAGAAACCTGCCCGTCGGCGGAGCGACGGGTGTAGTGCGTTTGTGAGTGAATCAAATCAGCAGGGTGCGAGTCCCTGTCAGGAGGTTAGAGTTTGAAACTGTAGCTGACCGAAACTGCGTCGCCGTGAGGCGGGGTGGAGAGCATCGGGAAGCGAATGGGCGGTCCGAAACGCGAGTGAACTCGATTCGGCCTGTTGTCGCGGCGAGCCTGCTACACAGTGGCGAAGCCGAAGTGCCATACAGAATCCCGTGAGGGATCGGTCGCCGCCGGAAGGCAGCGATCCGTGGTTGAACTGAGACATGAAACACAAACTCATGATGTCTCGGGCGGCAGGGTGGCCTGACGAAACGGTGTTAAGCAGCAGAAAGTGCGTGGTCGCATTTTTTGGGCCTGGACTCTTTGTA
>JAYVNW010000366.1:0-4427 GCA_043758225.1 Candidatus Kuenenia sp.
CATTTGCAGTCGCCACTCTCGCCAGAGCGTGGGATTCCCTGTCCGCGGCCACGCAATGCTCTGTTGAACGGGGCGACATACTGCCGCAATGCCAAATGAAAAGATGAATTGCGTCTACGTCAGTAGAGGCTTGGGAGGCCTGTCCTGTGCTTGGGAAAGCTTAAATGCACAAAATTCGGTCGAAACTGTATATTGACATCCAGTTTTGTTCGATATATCCTAAATAGGATGTATCTATCCTGTTTTGCCATTTAGGAGATTTAAAAGTGCCAAAAATTAACAAGACGATTGCCTTTTTCAGTGTGGTCTTCGCTGCTGCAGCCGTCATTGGAAGTTGTGCATTTTACGAGACTGGGGCAGCAAATGCTTTCACTACGGAGGAAGCCAAAGATCCAGCGGTTGAGCGGGCTCGGCGAGAAGTCAAGATGCTCGACGATATTTACAAAACGGCAATCGTGCTGGTGACCGAACACTATGTCAAAGACGACACGTCACTCGCTGCCGGCAGTGCATTCAAGGCATTGTTTGAAGCTGTCGGCAAAAAAGGATGGCATGAGGTGAGGTTGGTGGATGCAACGGGGCATCCGTACAGCGATCAGAATCTTCCAAAGGCTGGCTTCGAAAAGGACGCTATCAAGCAGTTGCTGGAGGGCAAACCAACGGTCGACAAAGTTGTCGTCGAAGGTGATAAAAAGTTCCTGCTTGCTGCGACCGCCATTCCCGTTGTCATGGAAAAATGCATCATGTGTCATGAAAACTATAGAGACGTTCCAAAAGGAAAAGCGATCGGCGCGCTGAGCTACAAAGTTCCGATTCTGGACTAACACGGAAAACGGAGTTTTCAATACTGTAAATGTGGGACGGGTCTGGAGACCTGTCCTGCGGAAGCCCCGGGTTTAACAAGCGACTTTGTCTAAAACCAGGCCGAATATTTGCCACATCAAAGTGCTTTCCATGAAGCCGTATTTGCAAACCCTGACATACATAGTGATCCTGCTCAGTGCAAATGTCAGCTCCGCGCAGCTGGATTTTGAGCAGGAACCGATTAGATATAGTTCCGCAACAGCAACGGATCCCATCGCTCGACTTATCGAACTCATCAAGTCCGGCGAGACCACGATAACGTGGGAACCGAAGCACGGTTACCTGACGTCACTGATGAAGGAACTTGAAGTTCCGGAATCAAGTCAGGTGCTGGTGTTTTCCAAAACCAGCCTGCAGATCAGTCGTATCACTCCCAAGACGCCTCGTGCTGTCTACTTCAACGATGACGTCTACCTTGGATGGGTGCAGAATGGCGATGTTGTAGAGATCTCTGCCGCTGATCCGCACCTTGGGGCAACGTTCTACACTCTCGACCAGCGAATCACAGACACGCCAGTCTTCGCGCGGGAAACCGCCAAATGCCTTCAGTGCCACGGTTCCAGTCACACGCGACGAACTCCAGGACACATCGTTCGTTCGGTGTTTCCTGATGCGGGCGGGCAGCCAGTGTATCGTCTGGGAACTCATCTGACAGACGATACCAGCCTGTTCTCTGAGAGATGGGGCGGTTGGTATGTCACCGGAACACACGGTCAGCAACGTCACATGGGAAACTGTATTCTGGCGGACGAATCGGTATCAGAAAAACTCGACGTCGAATCGGGTGCCAACGTCACTGATCTGTCGTCATACTTTCAGCTTCGTCCGTATCTCACACCGCACAGTGACATCGTGGCGCTGATGGTGCTGCAGCACCAAGCGACAATGCACAACATTCTGACTGCCGCAAATCATTCCGGCCGTATCACAATGCGTGACGCGGAAATCATGAACAAGGCATTGGAGCGTCCTGACGGGTTTGAATCAGAATCCACCGACCGCAGATTTTCTTCGGCGGCGGAGAATATCGTTCGAGGCTTGTTGTTTTGCGATGAAGCGAAACTTACCGATCATGTGGCTGGCACATCTGGCTATGCGGAGGAATTTTCGGCGCGTGGCCCTTTCGATTCCAGTGGGCGAAGTCTCCGGCAGTTTGATCTTCGTGCCCGCCTGTTTCGCTATCCCTGCAGCTTTTTGATCTATTCCAATTCGTTTACAGCTTTGCCGATTGGAGTGAAGTCGCGAGTCTGGCAGCGACTGCAGCAAATCCTTTCGGGAGCAGATGACTCCCCGCGATTCGCTCATTTGAGTCTTGAAGTCCGGCAAGCCATCCTTGAAATTCTGTTGGCAACGCACTCCGATGCCGCAATGCTGACACGGAGTTCGGAAACACAGGTTCCTGAATAGCTCAACGGTACGTATGACAAATCAGACTGGCAGTGATGACATCAGGAAACTCGGTTCGCGTGCGACTTGTTCGCCGGTTGTCTATACTCTCGCGATACAGTTTATGCCGCTCCTCTTTTGGGGTTCGCCTGGGAGTCTAGCCTGATGTTCCGCTTTGCTGTTTTTGTCGCATGCAGCGTCATTTTCATCTGTTCCACCGTGTCGGCTGATGACAAAGTCGCTGCTGTCAAAGATGGTAAACGTCTTGCCTATCTCGACGAATGCAACCCGTGGTATCCGGACAAAGATTTTCCGAAGCTGATCACTCCCCAATGGGTCGGCGAAGAGAGCGTCGAAGCTGTCATCGTGCTTGCCATTGACGACATGCGTGATCCGGCAAAGTACGAACAGTACCTGCGTCCGATCCTGAATCGACTCAAGCAAATCGACGGCCGCGCGCCGGTCAGCATCATGACAAATGAAGTCAAGCCGGATGATCCGCAGTTGCAGAGCTGGCTTGGAGAAGGCTTAAGTATCGAATGCCACACAATCGATCATCCGTGCCCACTTTTTGCTGGTGAATTCGCGAAGATCAAGTCCACCTACGACCGCTGCGTGGATTTGATGGGACAAATTCCAGGCAACAAACCAGTCGCCTTCCGCACACCGTGCTGCGATTCCCTTAACACGGTCAGCCCTCGGTTCTATTCCGAGATCTTCAACAGCACGACCGAGCACGGCAACTTCCTGCAGATTGATTCGTCGGTGATGAATTTCTTCACCTCCGAAGACGAAACGATTCCTCGCAACCTGGTCCTTGACGCCAACGGCAATGAACGATTCTGGAAATACAAAGTCCGCAATCTCAAACGTGGCGAGATCGTCCACGACAACTTCGTCAACTACATCAAGAACTATCCGTATCCGTATATGATCAACAACTCGTGCTGGCAATTTCCTTGCGTCGCCCCCAGCGACTGGTCAGCTCAGCATCTGCACGGCATGAACAATCAGATCACCGTCGATGACTGGAAAGCGGCTCTCGATATCACGGTTCATAAACAGGGAGTGTTCAATCTCGTCTTCCATCCGCACGGCTGGATCAAGGCGGAACAGGTTGTCGAACTCATCGATCATGCGGTGGCAACGCATGGGAAGAAGGTGAAGTTTTTGAATTTCAGGGAAGCGGCGGAGCGGTTGAATACTGCCACTTCGCATGCAGCAGCGCTTCGAACGACCACCGACAGAAACCCTTTCTTTCCAAAAAGCCGCGCTTCGACCTATGTCAATTTACCTAAGGAGATCGTTGACATAATCAACGCTCCGCAGTCAGAAATACTCCGGCCTATTCAACGCGAAAACAGAACGAACAATGGTTTTTTCATCCACGACCGCCACTTTTGCTGGATCAACGAAGACACAGCCACGCTGCCGGATTTGATGTATCGAGTTTCCTTTGACGAAGCCCTCGCCGAACATAAGAAGGCGAGCGGCAGGGCGTCAGCCCTCCGCGACGACGCACAGGGCACAGACGACAAAAACGCACTCGAAGGGCTGACGCCCAGCCGCTCGCCTGAGTACGTTCCCGTCCCCATCGGCGCGGCGGTCGTTGACATCACGCCGGACTATCCCGTCCGTCTGACCGGCTATGGCAACCGCCTCAAGGAATCGGAAAGCGTCGCAGTGAAGATTCATGCCAGGGCGCTGGTAATCGGTGGGCCCAATGTAGCCGTCACGCTCCGTCGTGACGAGCCTCCAACAACGCCACGTGATTCAATCTCGCCCGACGCCAAATCACAAACTCCAGATCCAGCGAAAACGGCATGGGCCGATGGGAGCAAAAACACCGGGGCTCATCACCCGGAGCGTGAGGGCTACGTGGTGTTGCTCACGGTCGACAACTGTGGCGTCCCAATCGAAATCACAGAAGCGGTTTTTGAACGCATCAAAGCTAAACAAAACGTTCCTCGCGAACGTTTTGCGATCTCATCAACACACACACATTCCGGCCCCTGGCTGCGCGGCTTCGCTCCAAACATCTTTGCAGAGATTCCCGATGAGCATGCAGCACACCTGGCTCAGTACGAAAAAGATCTGACCGAAAAGCTTGTTGAAGTCGTTGACAAAGCTATCGAATCACGTCGCCTCGGACACTTGTCTCTTGGTTTCGGGGAAGC
>JAYVNW010000367.1:0-11971 GCA_043758225.1 Candidatus Kuenenia sp.
CGTGATTTACTCGAAACCTTCGAAAATCCCTATCCGCAGCGAAATTTCGTCATCGACACGGTCGCTCCGGAATTCACGTCGATGTGTCCGAAAACGGGCCAGCCGGACTTTGGCACTTTGACGATCACATACGTCGCCGACAAAGTGTGCTATGAACTGAAGTCGCTGAAAATGTATCTGCATCAATATCGAAATCACGGTGCGTTTTACGAACGCGTCACCAACATGATTCTGGACGACCTTGTGGCAGTAACGAGTCCACGCTGGATGAAGATTGAAGCTGCATTTACACCCCGTGGCGGAATTCGGACCACTGTGATCGTGGAACATGGCAAGCGTCCTGAGTAAGCTACCGCAGTGTGCATGAAGTAGTAGGCAACCTGACTGACGGGGAATCCCTTACTATATCGTGTCTCGATTACAAGCTGCACACACCCAACTTACCACCAATCTCACAGGGACGAATCTGTATGACTAAAGCATGGGGCGGACGATTCAATCAGGCGACTGATCTTCGGGTCGAAGCGTTCACAGAATCCATCAGCTTCGACAAGCGACTTTATGCCGTCGATATTCGTGGATCTATGGCACACGCCACGATGCTTGCACATGCTGGAATCATCAGTGCTGATGATCGTGACCACATCTGTGCGCATCTGGATCAGATTGGCGAAGAGATTGCTGCAGGGCAATTCGTCTTCCGCACGGATCTGGAAGATATCCACATGCACATTGAAAACGCGCTGATTACCCGCGTCGGTGATATGGGGCGCAAGCTGCATACGGGCCGCAGTCGTAACGATCAGGTGGCAACGGATCTGAAACTCTATACTCGCGACGCAATTGACGAACTGGACAAACTGCTGGCGGCGATTCAAAAAGCATTCGTTGCTCGCTGTGATCGGGACGCTGATGTTGTGTTGCCCGGTTACACACACATGCAGCGTGCGCAACCGGTACTGGCGGCACATTACTGGCTGGCGTATGTCGAAAAATTTCAACGCGATCGTGAGCGACTTGCGGATTGTCGAAAGCGAGTCAACGTTTGTCCGTTAGGCGCGGCTGCATTGGCGGGGACATCGCTGCCGATTGAACGTGATCTCACAGCGAAACTGATGGGCTTTGAATCTGTCGCGGCGAACAGCCTTGATGTGAGCAGTGATCGAGACTTCCTGATTGAGTTCGTATTCTGTCTCTCATTGATTGCAGCTCATCTGAGTACCTGGGCTGAAGAATGGATTGTGTGGTTCACGACGGAATTCAGTTTCATCAGTCTGCCTGATGCATACACGACGGGTTCGTCAATTATGCCGCAGAAACGCAATCCGGATGTCTTGGAACTTATCCGCGGCCGCACGGCGCGAGTCATGGGGGCTTTGCCACAATTGCTGATTCTGATTAAGGGTCTGCCGATGGCGTATAACCGGGATCTGCAGGAAGACAAGCTGGCGATGTTCACTGCGTACGATGCTTTGCATGCGTCACTGGAACTGGCACCATCGATCATTGCTGGTGCTGAACTGCGGCTGGACGTGATCGCCTCCCGAATCGAAGATGGGTTTCTCGACGCCACTGCGTTGATGGAGTATATGATTAAGAAAGGCGTGCCAATGCGAACCGGACACGAAACCGTCGGCCGTCTGGTGTCTCATTGCGAAGCGCGTGGCTGTCGACTCAGCGATTTGCCGCTGTCAGAACTCAAGGAAGTCTGCGACTTAATCCAGGAGGACGTGAAGCAGGTTCTTGGAACTCGCAACGCGCTCAACGCGTTGCAGAGCTACGGCAGCGGCGGTCCGGATTCCGTCAATGCTCGAGTTACGGAATGGAAGCGACGACTGGCGTAGAAAAAATTTGCGACAGCTGCTATTTTTCAGGACGAGTCTCCAGACCCGCCCTGAATAAAGCCTGATGAGAATACAACAGCACGGAATCGAAGTCTCGTCCTGCAAAACTTATCCCCTCTAAAGTGATTCCTGAAATGCTTCGTTCTGCTACTACCCTCGCCGCACTTATTTGTCTGACTTCCACAGTGATTGCTCACGAAGGCCACGGCCATCCGGAACACCAGCAAGGGGCGACACACTACCTCGTCAATCCATCGCATGCCTGGCCGATTTTGTTGTCAGTCGCAGTGATCGCCGGGATCGGCTTTCTTTTCGGCCGCCGCGTTAAAAAATGGCGTTCGTAGTCGACAACCCTAACGACGCGCGCTTTTTGAGAACGTTGCCGCACGAACGGATGGCGCGGGAATAACTTCCATTGTGTTGTTGTCCGGAAGTGTTGAACGCGATGCGACGGACATCACGGGCGTTTTTTGTTGTGTCAGTTCCAAAAGCTGGTGCTGAACTTCAATCAGCCGCGACTGAGCATCAGTCAACGATGGATCTGCAGCCACTGCCTGGCGAAGATGAGTGGCACACACTCGCAGGCTGTTTTCATATTCAATCAGGCCAAGATTGTAGTTGGCCGCAGCTTCGCCCACTGCCTGGGCGAGGAACGGTTTTGCGGAATTCAAATCTCCAGCGCGAGCCAGTGCGATTCCCAGAGCGAGCTGCACTGGTTGCTGATTTGGATCGGCCGCGACGGCTGCGGCAAGAACAAGAGACGCTTGTTTCCATTGTTCGCGGCTGGAATAAACAGAGGCAAGATGGATTGCCAGTTGAGGCTGCTTACCAGCCATTTCAATCAATTGATCCAGTTGCGTATCCGCCGACGTCGGGAAATCAGGAACTGCTACGCCACTTTGCGAAGGCACCGGCTGCAGCGGGACTATCTCAGTCGATGAATTGGCTTGGCCATCGGACGTCGCCGCGATCAGACATTCAGGGAGGGCTGCTTTCAATGCCTGAACGCCGTCCGCCGTCACGGACGTATGCAACAGGCTCAGGCCCTTCAGCGATTTGATTGTTTGCAAATGCGGGACCGCAGCGTCGGATATTTCAGTGTTGTTAAGCGATAAATAGCGGAGCCGAGTCCATTGTGAAGCTTGTTCCAAACCGTCGTCGGTAACCTCGGTGTTTGAAGCATCGAGCAGGACAAGTGATGGAATCTGCGACAGTGACGCCATGCCAACGCTGGTGATGCGTGTTCCCTTGAGTTTCAGAGACTGGAGATCCGGAATGGCATAGAGCGCTGTTAATGCGTCATCGCAGATCTGAGTGCCTGTCAGATCCAGCTCTTTAATTTCCGTAAAGAGTCCGATCGAAACCAAGGCGTCGTCTGTGACGTCACTAAACGACAGATCCACTTCCACGACCTCGCCGTTGTCATTCGCTCGCAATTTTCCTCGAAGCCGACGAAACATTTCCGCAGCATCCGCAGCGGAGAGTATTCCGGCATCTGCCTCGGAAGCTGGGGTTAGAAGTGTCTCGGCACGTAAGTGGCTGGCTTCTGATTGCGGCACTGAGGCTGCATCGTGGAGGGCTGGTTGAGGATTCCCAGAGCCGTGCGCGTGGCGATTACAATGAGATGAACAGAAGATCCCGCGCCGGCGTGGAGTCTGGCATCCAATCATCACAAATGTGGTGATGGCTATTACCAGGCAGAGAGCAAAACGAAAATGCACGCGAGGGTTGTTCATTGTGGTCATCCTTGCCACTTTTGTGTTCCGGTCATTCAGCGCCCGGCGTGGTGATTTTTTCGTCAAGCGCCTGCGACTTTGTATGTCACTCTATGGATCGGCCGAAATTGTCATCGCAAACAGACGGAACCTCGCAAACGTGCCGAAGGACGACGCCCAGCGCCAAATGAACCACGCAAGAGTTTTGGCCGCAACGGAAGGATTCTGCAGTTCACACCAACGAGACCAGTCAGGGCTTTTACGGGATACAACTGTCCGGCCGGACAGATGGCAATTTCGGACCAGATAGACATGCGGTGACTTATCGCTTCAATCGTTTCGAACGGAAAACCTGCCCAACGGGTTCTAACAACGCGTTTGTCGCCGGCAAGATGCTGCAGTTTGTCTGAGTCGGCGACCTAGATTGATGAGGTGTTATGCAGCGATCGGTTCAAAATATGTCGTTGTTTGAGCGCCGCCCCGTTGTCAGCCAGTGGATCGAAAATACAACATCGACAGGCAGTAGTTGTTATGTGGCAATCGCAGGATTCAACTTTAAATACCCGAGCAAAACGGCGTTCAGTCGCGTTAGTTGTCTCATCGTTCCTGATTGGAATGACGACTGCCTGCTCATCATTTGTTGCCGCCGAAACCATCAAAGCAAACCGCCGAATTCACGTCACGTGTGATTGCCGCGAAAATCAGCCTGCCGGAACACTGATAACTCGACTTGGTGATCACAACCTGACGTTAAAAAACTTTCGTGCCGATGAGAGTCAGGGTCCGATTACGCTTACGGTTGATAGTGAGAATGGTGCAGTCTGCACAACATTTGACGATCATTTGAATTTTGAGTCTCAGCGTGAATTTCGATTTCGCGTTCTTGCGGATGAAGAATCCGTAGACGACGAATTTTTCGCCGAATTTTCTGCAGGCCTGGCAGAGGCCGGTCTTCCTGAAGACGACTTGAAATCGCTTTCTGTCTCTACGGTCGTATTCGATATCAATGTTCGAGTGCGTGATGTACTGGAGTCGCCAGTTCTTAAGGACTCCCACTTCTCGGTTGAATTGGACAGCAGTGCTCCCGTCGCATGCGGGTGTATCACTACAAATCACCAAACGGAATCTGCTGGTTGGCAGTTTTACATAGCCAGTGGTAATGAAGATGGCATTTTCGAGATTGATCTGGAATCCGGCGTTCTGACCCTACACGGTTCTGCATCCTGCAATTCAGAGATGCGAGCGGATTTTGAACTGCAAATTCTGGTCGAAAATTCTGGCGGTGAATCAGAAACATCCAATGTCTTCGTGAATGTGCATCGCGAACTTCCGAAGCTGGTTTCTCAAGTAAATTCTTCAACGCCGTCAACTTCAACGCCTTTAACGACGAGTTTGCCTGAAGAAAATCCAGAGAGCCGCTCATCTGAAGCGTCCGCTGTGCTGGTGAGAAATAAAAGTGCAGCGCTGGAGAAAAATGATATTAGTGAACGCACTGCGCAAACCAACGACAGTCAGGAAAAAACCGTCAATGCCAATGGTGGAAAAACCAAAGCATCGTCGAGTATCAGCACGCTTCCAAATATTAATGAGATTGAAGCGACAGAAGTAAAGCAGTGGGTTGGTGGCGATAAAAACGTCCCAACATCAGCCTTCCGAGGCGTGAATTCTGACGCCGTATCGAGGATTTCGATCGCGAACCCTGATTCGAATTTATCGGCTCAGATATCGTTCCAGGATTCGCCTGGCTACTTGCTGACTATTGGAGCGTTTTCCGTTTTATTAGCAGCCTGCATGGCGGTCATTCTGATTTGGTCGCGTGCATCTTCGAATCGTTCAAAAAAACTTGCGGACGCAGCGTCAGAAGAACGACTTAAGGCTGCATTGAATGAATTACAACACGATGATGGAATTCGATTCCTGAAGTCCGAACTGGCGGATCGCGATCAGACAATCGTGCAATTGAAGAAAGAACTGCGTTCAATTACAGATGATTTTGAATCGTGCGATATCGGTGATGATGACTCGCAGGTTGAACCCGATCAGCACCCATGGGCCAGTTATGGAACGAAGTCTTCATCTGATTCTCGATTGAATATAGATGAGTCTCAGGTTTCGAGCCTGCCGAATCGTGAGTCCATCGTCGATGCTCGAACCAGTCTGGGGTCTGCTTTTGAGCAAATCCGACGGGAATTGGCAGGCGAAACACAGTCGTTACCATTTCCAGTTCCATCTCTTGAAGTGACGGGGAAATTCTTGTGTGAGTCAACGGAGGCTGCAGTTGCAACTTTGGAAAATCCTCAGGAACTGCAAAATGAGTTGGCCGACTTGTTCGCGATGCATGGTCTTGAAGAGCCTGAACCTTCTTCGGAACCGTCCGACCTGACTTTGGACGCTGACCTTGAGACAGTGAGTACTGATTCGCCAAATCTGAAGCCGCTCGAAGAGCACATCGAGAAATCAGAGCGGCAAGTTCAGGAAGATCAGCAGCAGGTTTCTGAGGATTTGCATCTTGATTCTGTAAAACTCTATCTGGCAAAATTGCTGGAACGATCAGACGGCGCGACAACTCAGGAAGCGATTCTGGTTGATCGTCGTAAGACTGTGGACTCACATCGTGGCATCGATCGAAGATCAATGCCAGAACATTCGCGTCCGCCTGTAAAGTCTTACTTGAACGCTTACATGTCAGCTCACGGTGGTGAACTGGCGGACATTGGTGATAAAACAGCTACTCGGACATCAAAGCCGAAACCTGAGGTCGCATCTGAGCCTCCGAAGCCGCGCCCACCAGTGGATGTTGATTCCATGCGCGAAAAAATGAATTCTTTTCGAGTTGTTTCGATTCAGTCATCTGAGTCTGCCCTGCTGTCGCATCTCTTGCGCGAAGCAAAGGCGAAAATTGCCGGGCGAGCGGTCAGTGTCGCGGGGCTAGCGGGTATCACCATTTTTATTTTTCTGGCCAACATGAAACACGTGATCGATTTCAGCTCTCTGAGTTGGTTGATGTGCTCGCTCGTGGTGTTGTCAGTAGCTGAGCTGTGTCTGCGAATTCATGCTGTCATAAAGCAGCGACGCAGTGTTACTTCAAGAGTTCTACCCCCACGCCGGGCCAGGACAGCCAAACGCCTGTTGCCGAGTGCGGATTCGGTTCCGGAATAGCCGCTGCTTGCTGTTATCAATTTTGTGTTGTAATACTGCGTTGATGCTGCTGTATTTGCTGTTCTGAATTGACGAACACTAGTTCGGAACCAGATTCAGAATCGAACGCTTCAATCTTCTAACCGAACAAATCATGCAGCATTTCTGCTTTGCTTCGTTGAAGGCTTCCAACCGACTCGACAAATGATTGGATAAATTACAATATACCAATTATGTACTCCGATCGACTGCCGGCGTTAGCGTGCCCTCAACGAAAGAAATGAATCCGTGGCTCAGAAAATCATAATTGATGCTGATCCCGGAATAGCCGATGCTCTGGCGATACTTGTGGCCTTGGCTGACCCGTCAATCGACGTATTGGGGCTGACCGCGGTTTCCGGAAGCGTTTCCGGTATTCAAGCGACTCGGAATCTGCAGTACCTGATTGGCCTGGCTGATCCGCTGCGACATCCTCGCGTGGGACAATCAGATACCGCAGAGTCTTCCGCCAATCATATTCCGGCCGGCATGCCATTGCAGCAGTCCTTGAACGGACGCATGGGGTTGGGAGAACTTGATCCTTTGGTGCCCGATCTTCACAATCGCCGGGAAGCACCCAAATTAATCGTGGATCTTGTGCGGGCAAATCCTCAGGAGATTCGCATTCTGACGTTCGGCCCACTGACGAATGTGGCCATGGCGCTGGATCTGGATCCGGAGCTTCCTTTATTGCTGAACGGTCTGATTTGTCTGGGCGGCGTCATGCGGCACAGCGGCGATGTGACACCCACTTCGGAATTTAATATCTGGTCAGATCCTGAAGCCGCTCGCGCTGTCATTCGATCGCCGTTAGGGAAAATCATCGTACCGCTGGATGTCAGCCACGCTCCTGGATTGACCTTTGACGACGTTGACCGATTGAGCGGACTTATTCCATCGACTCCAATTGGTGAATTTGTGATCGGACTGCTGCAGTTTGCCGTCCGAGCGAATCATCAGTTTCTGCCGCGTGAGGAAGTTCCGATTCCAGCGGCAGCCGTTCTGGCGATCGCAGCACAGGCAGCAACGTTTTCCACAGAGAACGTTGCCCTCGATGTTGAGACATCCGGAGAACTCACCACTGGCATGACCATTGTTGATCGTCGTCCATTTGGACCACGCCAAACAAATGCCGAAGTTGTCACGCAGCTGGATGTGCCATCCGTCATCGACTATTTCTGTCGTGGCTTGCGGCGGATTGCCGTCTCGTCCGACGGTCGACAGTGATCGTCTTGCATAGCCGCGTTTGTGGATCGACATACACGTCGCGCTATAGCTGCATCGACTACGAATCCCTAAGTACGAATTGCTGTAATGCGTCATCCGTAAACTGCACGCTGTAACCAGCAGCCTGTGGTGGCATGTAACGACCTTGCTTCATCACCACAGGATCATAGACATGTTCATGCAGGTGATCGGAGTATTCCGCTACGCGATCCTCCATTGACGCAGAAACGCAGACATAATCCACGATGCTGGCATGCTGGACATATTCACAAAGACCAACGCCGCCTGCATGCGGACAAACAGGAATATCGAATCGCGCCGCCAGCAGAAGCACGGCCATGACTTCATTCACGCCGCCCAGACGGCAGCAGTCCAGCTGGCAAACCTGCAGTGCTTTTGATTGCATGAACTGCTTGAACATGATCCGGTTATGGCACATTTCTCCGGTCGCAATACGAATCGGGCTGACGGCCTCGGCGATAGCACGATGACCAAGTATATCGTCGGGCGATGTAGGCTCTTCGACGAACCATGGATTGAACGGTGCCAGCTCTCGAATCCATTCGATGGCTTGTGGAACGTCCCACACCTGATTCGCGTCGATCATCATGTGGGCATCATCACCCATTTCGCGACGCAGCACACTGCAGCGTCGTCGGTCGTCTTCCAAATCACGTCCAACTTTGATTTTGAAATGCTTCCAGCCACGGTCTTTAAGGTCCGCACACTTCTGCTTCAATGCTTCATCCGAATATCCAAGCCAGCCAGCAGAGGTTGTGTAACTTGGATAGCCGATGCCGTTGAGTTCCTCAATTCGCTGTGCACGCGTTGACGTGTGGCGGCTCAAAATTTCCACCGCCTGATTTGGCGTCAGTGCATCGGTGAGATATCGAAAATCGACACATGCGCTGAATTGTTCTGGCGACATGTCGCAGATAACCTGCCAGACGGGTTTACTCTCAATCCGTGCCCATAGATCCCAGACCGCGTTAATCACGGCCGCTGCGGCCAGATGAATCACACCTTTCTCAGGACCCACCCAGCGCAGCTGGCTGTCCCCGGTAAGTTTGCGGTACAGAGTTACAGGCTCCGCCATCAGTGTTTCAACCGTATGTCCAACCAGCAGCGTGGCGAGAGAACGGATAGCGGCGACACAGATTTCGTTGCCCCTGCCGATGGTGAAAGTCATGCCATAACCAAGACGATCTTTTGAATCAGTACGGAGTACGATGTACGCGGCCGAGTAGTCGGGATCCGGATTCATGGCATCGGACCCGTCCAGATGCTGCGATGTTGGGAAACGAATGTCGAACGTTTCAAAAGAGGTAATCTTTGTTGACATGCTTAGTTCCTGTATGTTGACTCGACGAGCGATGCACGCGAGTGCCGTTGCGTATCAGTTGATTTCAGCAGGAGGCTTTACGAAACAACGATTGTCTTACCACTATTTTGAGATGAAATCCCAAAGACAATGTATTCCGCAATGACATCGCCGATATTCTGCATTTGATGAATTTCCGTCGCGTCAATAATCACCGTGTCGCCTGGTCGCATTGTGATACATTCTTCCGCAGAATTGTCGCTGTTTAGCTTTTGAACCGCCATCGTGACAACACCGCTCAGAAGCACAAAGACTTCCTGCATATCCTCGTGGTAATGCGGTTGAAAGGAAGAGCCCACGGGCAGCTGTGCCCAATTAAGCATCTGCACCTGGCCAGCCTGAAAATTCTGTCGCGTGGCGATTACTCGCTTGAGCACACCTGGATTTTTCGGATCCTCATGCGATGCTGGTACAAAACCTGATGCACGTGTTGAAACAAAATTCATGCGATCGCTCGAAGGGTGACGATTTCCGTTTGCAGCGGCAATGGATTTACTTGCCTTCTGCAACAAACTTGACTGGCAGTGGAATGTCGAGCTGATCTTTGTTGGCTTTGAAGCCGTCGCCGTCGATATCGACGAATACTGGGTTGTTCAAAGCTGCCGGATGTTGAGCTCCCCACATCGGACCCATTACCTCGCCGATGAGTTGAGTGCGGTGCCCAGTGAGGACGATCAGATGAGAGTCCTCCGTGAGTTCCACGTCGACGTTCTGGTTAAACTTGACGACATCTTTTTCCGAACCAAACATTGCAGGATGTGTGCCGCGGCTGAACGTCAGCTTGTCCGTTCGGCGGCCATTGACAAGAACAATCACAGTGTCGATGTCGAACCAGTTTGGACACTGCACTTTGATCGATGCTGTGACTTTCTTTGATGCCGCGTTCAGATCCTGTCCTGCAACAACAACACTTTCTTTACTGCCGGATTCTCGAAATGTTGCCTCAAGGTAAGGGCCGTTCGACATGATAACGTGGCCAGCGCGCGAGTTGTCTCGCATCTCGTCCGAATTGATCTTTGCAGGGTCGTCGATGCTGGATTTGATCCAGATTCGCAGACCTCCGGAACCATGGTAGTTGTAGTGCGAGTCTGTGTTCACAACACCGTAGATTCGGAACCCCTGGTTCAGCAACTGCAGCCAGTTCAATGTCCTCTGATTGCCAAACGCTTTTCCGTCACGCATATCGTAGCGAGTCGGGTTCAGCAGCGGATCAATCGGATGGATTTCCATAACATTCATGATGCCGAACGATCGTGAAAATCCTTCGTCTGCGGCTTCATCTCCGTTGCGGTCATAGAACAACCAGCCGAGGTCTGGGTGGTTCTGTTGGATCAGCTTCACACTATTGTTGTCCCAGGCAGCGATTCGCTCCATTTGAGCTTCTGGACTCACGTCTGTCACGGGGGCTCCGCCGTCCTGAGTTCGTGGACCGTAAATCAGAGGGAACACATTCTGATGATTTAATGGCAACGGTGAGCCTGTAAGTTCCATTCCTGTGACAGTCGACAGGAACGGCTTCAGCCCTAACGCTGTAATATGATCATCGTAAGTGCTGATGCGATTGTGTTCGGTGCATGGCGCGAACTCGATGTGTTCCGCCGCAAGGTTCAACACGCGTCCGCGCTGACTGCTGGTGTTGTCGCCGGATGGTGAACTGTGACTGTGAAAATCGGCACTGACCCAACCAGGAGTTTCGATAACTCGTGGAAGTTTGACTTTCAATTCAGTGGTCTTGCCCGGTTGGACGCTGAGCTTCGTGAATTCGACATTGTATTCCGGTCCGTGGCTGATGATGATGTCATATTCACCTGCCGCGATTTCGGTTTTGACTTTTCCATTTGCTGTGTAAGCCAGATTCTTTACAAAATGTTCGCCGGTTTCTGGTGCCCACTCGGGAGCTGGTGATTTGCCGTTGCCTGTGAATTCAATCTTTGCCGGAATCGCGTGGCCTTCGGCGTCAGTAACAGTGATATGAGCGACGCCGGGATGATAATCCGGCAGGTCAAGTACATTGTTGTCGGAAGCAGAAAGTGTCAGAGTCTGCTTTTCGAATGCGTGACCTGCGACGGAAACGGTTGCTTCACACGATCCGGACGGCAGTCGGCGAACGACCGTTCCGGCTTCGCCGGTGACGACAGTTCCCCAGGATTCTTCGCCGCATTTAAGAGCGATTCTGGCACCGTGGACCGGATGGCCATCTGCCTGAACGATCAGGCGTGATTCAGCAAGTTTGCCGCCTTGTTCGCGAGCATCCGCGTAGTCCGCCAGCACTCCAGCCAGGTCCTGAGCCACAAACAGCCATCGCGTCATTGAAAAAGTTGCATCCGGCTTCAGCACAACAGGCTTGCCATCGGTCGGCTCGTAAACCAAAACGGATTCGCGAGCGTTGCTGTCGCACCGGATTTTAAATCCCGGAGCGTAGACGCCATAAGCCTGTTGCCAGAAAATGTCCTGAAACGAAAACAGATCCACTGTCCCATTCGGTGACTTCGGCATTTCTTCTTTGCCCGAGTCGGCTCGCAGGTCATCTTCCAGAACCAATGTAATATCTGAATCCGTGGTATTCTTCCATTCCGACGTGACTGCCATGTAGGGTTTGTCAGCTTGAATTGAATACGTGACTCGAA
>JAYVNW010000368.1:0-4247 GCA_043758225.1 Candidatus Kuenenia sp.
TCTTCGCCGCCCATTTCGCCGGATGAACCAAACCCTTTCAACTGGTTAATCCCGAACGCCTGGAACGATCCGATCGCCATGCTGGCAACCATACCCTGCTGACCCAGTGAGCCGGTTTCGACCAGCGCGGTGAAGAGTCCTACGGGGTCGACGTAGGTTGTCATCAGCCCTGAACCCGGAGATGATTCGCATTTCTCCATGATGTAAGCATAAACATCGTTGTGAACCAAAGATTTTTCTGAATCGCCTTGCCAGTTATCGAGTGTCGATTTCATCAGCGCGCTACTGTTGGAAATGACAAGGCGTTCGTCTTTCAGAAACCAGCCGAATTCCTTGGCCAGTGGAGTCTTCTTAGAGATCTCGTTTGTGATCTTGTACATTGTAAGTTCGGTGCCATCATGTTCGATGTCACTGGATTCAAGATCGTTCACGTTGTTCAGTGCGCCCGAGGCTTTTTCGAGCAGGCTGCGGACTTCGGATTCATGTGAGCCATAATCGAGGAACAGGATCACGCCCAACTTGTTTGAGGATTTGGAAATAGCGACCGTGGCTTCACCCGTTGGGATCGCCATCAACTCTTCGACAGTCAATCCGATCGCATCGTGAATCTTTGAAAAGCTGTCGGCAACTTCGCCTGCAAATGCAGTGTTCATCTCAGCCTTGAAGTCTTCCAGTGCCGGGTCTTCCCACATGCGCCCAGCAGAAGATTCTTGAAACGTCGCCTTCATTTCTTCGACGCTCGGCACGGACATGTAAAAATACGTGTCCTTTGGCAAAATCTGATTGCTCAGAACTTTTGTGTCCGCCGTCTGCGCCGCAGCGACTCCGCACAGCCCACCCAGCATCACTGCGGATGCAAGTATTGTCTTCTTAAGTTGAACCCGAAACATCGAAACTCTTTCGCTTTATGAGAGAAAACTTTTGATACGACAGACTGGAATTTGAACCCCGCAGGATTCTCACCCACGACAACGCAAATGGTCAAGCTCACAATTTAGTTATGGAGGCCGTTCTCACACCTCCTGGGTAAATGTGGAGGAACGCTACAACAAACCAACCACCGAACCGAGCCAATTCGCCGGTCCTGTTAGTTTCCTGGTCGGTTTGTTTTAGAATTCTCGACGAATTCCAATGATTTGCCCTGCATCGGTCGATTCTCACACAGAAACCCTGTTTGACGCTGGGCTCAAACATCGATATCGTTCGCCACTTCTAATTTCCGGGATCCATGGGGATCTCGCCGGATTTTGTCACCTCCGGTTCTTTGGTGACGTGCTGCATGTTGATGAACGGGCTCCGTTTTTTAACATTCACACAATTGTTCTGTGCGAGTGCCCAAGCTGGGTTGCTCGCTGCGGCATGCCGCCGCAGATCACAGGAGATCGGCAATGGCTGAGATTGTGGTAAAAGACATTCTGGAAGCCGGTGTTCATTACGGACATCGATCCAGTCGTTGGAACCCCAAAATGCGACCGTACATCTACGGTCGTCGTAACCAAATTCATATCATCGACATCAAGGAAACGATCCGCGGGTTGATCCGAGCAAAAAAATATCTGCTCAAAGTCGCTGCCCAGGGTGGTTTGATTTTGTTTGTCGGAACGAAGCGTCAGGCCGGTGCAGCGATTGAAGAGCTGGCTCAAGACTGCAAAATGCCGTACTGCACAGAGCGATGGCTCGGCGGTACGCTGACAAACTTCCGTACGATTCGTACGCGTCTGAAGCGATTGGAAGAACTTGAAAATCTCCGTGCAACCGGTGAGATCAAGAACTATTCCAAGAAGATGCAGTCAACGCTCAACCGCGAGTACAGCAAGATTTACCGCAACCTGAACGGCATGCGAGAAATGAATCGCCTGCCGGAATGTCTGGTCATCGTCGACCCGACAAAAGAGAAGAACGCCGTTCACGAAGCACGTCTACTAGGCGTAAAAATCGTGGCATTGCTCGACACAGACGCGGATCCGGATATGGTCGATCTGCCGATTCCGGGCAACGATGACAGTCTGCGTTCGATTCGACTGATCATTCAGCATTTGACTGACGCGATCAAACAGGGCCGCAGCATGCGTCCGGATGATCCACGCAAGAAGTCGGATGAACCAATGGATCCGAACGAACCAAAGGCTGTACCGTCGATTCGATAGTCGCGTGAATTCGAACAGTTCGCTTCACACACATTGCCCCTTCTTCCTCGATCTCGCGGAAGAAGGCGGCTTGTTGTGAAATGAGGCCTGACACCTTGATGCGACCTGCAGTTGCCGGTAACGCAGTGCAGATTTGCCCACGAATCAAAGCAAAACGATGTTCTGATTTGCAGCGTTATTTAAGAGCATTCTCAGACACCAACTGTCGCCCGTTCACCAATTTTCAACAAATTCTTGTTAACACATTCGATCGAAACGTGTCATAACAGGCACTTACGTGCCAACGATCGCAGACAAGGGAGATTTCAATGGCGGAAATTACAGCCGCAGCCGTTAAGGCGCTTCGCGAAAAAACTGACCTTCCAATGATGGAGTGCAAAAAAGCTCTGACAGAAGCTGGCGGCGACGAAGCCAAAGCCATGCAGATTCTGCGGGAGATGTTTAAGAAGGTTCAGGAAAAACGCGCTGAAAACGTCACAGGCGAAGGTCGCATCTTCATTGCTGCCAAACCAGATGGATCTGAAGCCGCAATGGTAGAGATTCAGTGCGAATCTTCTCCCGTCGCCACCGGTGAAGTCATGCGGATGTTCGGCCAGGCAATGGCTGATCAGTTATTGTCCGGCCCGGGTGCTGCCGATGTCGCGGCATTGATGGCTCAAAAGGGCGCGGGTGCAAGCCAGTCGTTCCAGGAACAGTACGAAGAAATCGTCAACAAGATTCGCGAGAAGATTGTTGTGAATCGAATCGTTCGAGTGAAGGGCCCTGTGGGTGGCTACGTGCATCACGACTATAAAACAGGCGTGTTGTTTGTGGCCTCAGCGACTTCAAAGTTCAGCGACATCCTCAAAGATGTTGCGATGCACGTTGCGGCGATTAATCCTTCGGTCACAAATCCGGAAGACCTGGAACCATCAATTGTCAAGGAAGAACGCGACCGTCTGATTGCAGAGGCCCGAGCGTCGAAGAAACCAGAAAACATCATCGACAAGATGGTCGATGGACGTATGAAAGTGTTCTACGCCGAAAAAGGCGTACTGCAGATGCAGCCGTTCGCAAAGGACGACAGCAAGACTGTCGCCCAGGCACTTTCAGAAGCTGGTGCAGAAGCCGTTAGGTTCTATCGTTGGAAGGTTGGAGAAGCCAACTAATCGTTCAAAATGTTGCACTTTGCTGGTGTGACCTAATGTTATTACGAAGCCCGTCATCTGGACTCAGATGCCGGGCTTCTCTGACTTCCGTCTTTGTCAAAATCATTCAGGAGTTCAATCATGTCAGTTTCCGCTCTGCGTCCAGCTTACAAACGCGTTCTGTTGAAGATCAGCGGCGAGAGCTTTTGTCGTGAGGGCGAATCCGGCATCAGCATGACGGAACTGACGTCCGTCGCAGAACAGATTCGCGACGTGGTGAAGGATGGAGTGCAGCTGGCGATCGTCTGCGGCGGCGGCAACATTCTGCGAGGTAAACAGTTTGCGGATATCAGCGAACAAATCGTCCCATCGACCGCTCACTATATGGGCATGCTGGCCACCGTCATCAACGGCTTGGCTCTTCAGGATGCGCTGGAAAGTGTCGGAGTTGCGACTCGCCTGCAGAGCGCCATTCGCATGGAAGGTGTCGCTGAACCATTCATCCGTCGTCGTTGTCTGCGTCACCTAGAAAAAGGCCGTGTCGTCATTCTGGCAGCTGGCACGGGAAGTCCTTTTGTCACCACCGACACCGCCGCTGCTCTGCGAGCCCGCGAAATTGATGCAGACGTTGTGTTGAAGGGCACCAAGGTCGATGGAGTGTACTCCGAAGACCCAATGAAGAATCCGCATGCAATCCGTTATACCGATATTTCTTTCCGTGATGTTCTCGCTCAGAACCTGCAGGTGATGGACGCTCAGGCGATGCATCACTGCATGGAACACGACATCGACATCATCGTGTTCAACTACAAAAAAGTCGGTAATATCGCTCGTGCAGTTGCTGGTGAACGCATCGGTACTCGTGTTTCCACTGAAGGTCGTGCTTCGTAAGTTTTTGCGAACCGCCGTCAAATTTTTGATGGCGAAGGGATGTTATATCCAGCAAGTTCGTGCCCCGATGGATCTCAAGTTC
>JAYVNW010000369.1:0-5572 GCA_043758225.1 Candidatus Kuenenia sp.
TGACGCCAACGGACAGCAGCGGAACAAGCTTTATCCCCTGCAGGTTGGTTTCAGGAAATACGGCCAAGCGGGAATTGAACTCAGTGATTGGGTTCCGCACGTCGGCAATTGTATCGACGACATCGCCGTGATTCGATCAATGTACACGACCGACGATAATCACGGGGCTCAAACGCAATTTCATTCGGGTCGGCACATGTTGGACGGTGAATTTCCGACACTCGGCGCTTGGGTGCATTATGGATTGGGAACAATCAACGACAATCTGCCACAATTTATCTCGATGGGAAAACGCGAATACTGGAACGCGAAAGACGGCCACTATCTTGGACCAGCGCACGATGCAGTACCGATTCAGGTAGATCCAACGAATCCGCTGGACTATGGCAAGTCTGCGGCGGGCCTGACACAAGCGGAACAAAAGTTGGCGTTTGATCTGGTAGGGCGATTGAATCGCATCAAGGGCGATCAATATCCGGATGACGCATCATTGTCGGCGCGAATCAAGGCTTACGAACTTGCGTTTCGGATGCAGTCGTCGGTGCCGGAGACTCTCAATTTCAGCGCAGAGACGCAGGCTACTCAGGACAGTTATGGCCTCAACGATCCTGCAACGCGGGATTTCGGAATGCAGATGCTGGCGACTCGTCGATTCATTGAACGCGGCGTGCGATTTATTCAGGTTCAGCACGGGGCAGGCGGGGCTGGCGTTTGGGATGCTCACAGCAGCCTAAAGACGAATCATGAAAAGAATTTCAAAGCCGTGGATCAGCCCGTAGCAGCGTTGTTAAAGGATCTGAAACAGCGAGGACTTCTGGATTCAACGCTTGTCGTTTTCGCAAGTGAATTCGGACGCACTCCGGGGACACAGGGAGCGGACGGACGCGATCATCACATCTATGGTTTCTCAGTCTGGATGGCTGGTGGCGGCGTGAAAGGCGGGATCGTTCATGGAGCAACTGATGAAATAGGTTTTCATGCCGTCGAGGATCGTCATTACGTAACCGACGTTCACGCGACGATTCTGCATCAGCTAGGGCTGAATTCACGGCGTTTGGAAATCCCGGGCCGCAAGCGATTGGATATTGATCACGGTATGCCGATTCTTGATGTTGTGTAGAGAATTGCCGAAACGGCGATGCGCTTGGTTGGGCCTGCTCTATTGGCAATAGAGTAACGTACCGGCAAGCTTACGCATGCCGCTCGCCAGCTAATCGCGGCGACCGTGGCGCCATTGATGATAGTTCTCAAGCCCGCGGCCAGTTCGGCCGCCTGGCCACACGGAACGATCCCATAAGCCAGTTTGCTCATCAGGCCGTTCGCTGTTGTAGTAAGACAGATGATCGGCGGAAGACCAGCCTCCGTCGCCGAGGCCTGCAACTGTTCTTGACGAAATGCCAAACAACCGTTTCACAAGTTGAATCAACTGCAGGCTGACCAGCAGCGAAGCAAACATAAAAAATCCCATGAGAGGCACAAATGGCCCCATGTCAAAAATTCGGTCCGCCAATGGCCAGACGAGCGGCCAAAAAAGAATCAGCAACAACGTCGCCAGACTTAACCATGGCCCGTAGGGAATCTCGCGGTCTCGTTTGGTAATCCAAGTAAGTAATGCTGCGAAGATAGCAAGCACTGGCGCAAGAAAGAAAACGGCAATCACAGGCTGCCAGCCAATCACGCTGCCAATCATGGCCATCAAAACAACGTCGCCAAATCCCATGGCTTCCTGCTTAAGTACCCAGAAGCCGGCGATTCGCACCATCCAAACAATTCCGCCGCCGACGATCAGTCCGGCGATGCTAACCAGAAACCCGTGTATGTGCGGATGCTCTGCAACGAAAGGCATGCAATCCCATGAAAAGAAGACGGTCCGTAACCAATCTGGCGAAATCGACCGCAGGGTTTTGGCGACACTTTCATCCTGAAACCAAAGAGGCACGATGAAAGTCTGACCTGACGCTGTCGAGAACAGAATGGAAAAGAGCATCATCGGCACCGTACAGCCGTCCGGAATGATCCGCAATTCAAAGTCGATAAACGTCGCCACAATCAGACAGCAGATCATCAGGATGTGAAGCAGATAGCGAAGGTGAAGCCATACCGGAAACGATGACACTGTCGTGATATTTTGCGGACCATCGATATCGAACAAACCCGCACCGGTCACTGGTCCCCAAAAATTCCGGGGCGGCATTTCAATCTGGTACACAACCACAAACAGAACGCCGGTCAGTAATTCAATCAGCGGATATCGAATTGAAATCGAACGCCGACAGTTGCGACATTTTCCTCGCAGAAGGATCCAACCGACCAAAGGGATATTGTCGTGCCATTTAATGGATGCGGCGCAGCGAGGGCAACCGGAGCCGTGGCTTGTCAGCGACTTCAATTGGTCGAGAAGTCGCAATTTCGAAGGAAAACGGTGAATGCAGACGTTTAGGAAACTGCCGATGCAGAGTCCGAATATGAACAGGAACGGCAGGACGAAGAGCCGAGGCAAATCGAAGTAGTTCACAGTTCGTCTCCGTCATTCACTGCGTCCGGGGATTGTGCTTCGT
This sequence comes from Candidatus Kuenenia sp., assembly GCA_043758225.1. Classification (GTDB taxonomy): domain Bacteria; phylum Planctomycetota; class Planctomycetia; order Planctomycetales; family Planctomycetaceae; genus SXXK01. Next base: position 2,559 of record JAYVNW010000369.1, read on the forward strand.
GCGGCATGTCAGTCATCGGAAGATCAATTTGTCGTGCAATCCTGCGCGCCACCTGCTCCGGCCACTCACGCTCGGAATCCACAACAATCGTAGCACATTCGCGGTACAACGGTTCCCGAATTGCCATGACTTCCGCCACTTCTTCCGCGATCGGACGACCAGTGAGGCTCGGTCGATTTTCGCCTGCGAAACGATCGCGGCTAAGGCGCTTAGCCAGCGCCTCGATGGAAGCATGAAGCCAAACAACGGGACCGGATGCTTTCATTCGAATGCGGTTTTCCTCTGCCAGAATCGCGCCACCACCACTGGCTAAAACCAGACGATCCTGCTTCAGCAATTCTGCAATGATTTCAGATTCGCGTTGGCGGAATCCAACTTCACCTTCGTTTTCGAAGATCTGGCGAATGGAACACCCGGCTCGCTCTTCAATCACACGGTCACTGTCGATCCAGTTCCATTCCAATCGTTTTGCGAGGCGCGGAGCAATGCTCGATTTCCCGCAGCCTCGATATCCAATGAGTGTGATAACCATGATGCAATTTGTCAGTAATCAGTAATCTGTAATCTGTAATCTGTAATCTGTAGTCAGTAATCTGTAGTCAGTAGTCAGTAGTCAGTAGTCAGTAATCACCCGATGAAGGAAAGCCGATTAAGATCAAGAGGAATCGCAGAACGAAGGCACGACATTTCACCAAGGGGCGTTGGAAATAAAAAAACGAGACAGGCTTTCACCTGTCTCGTTGTGTATTTACGCTTTCTTGAACCAAGACCGCTAACTACTCCGCAGACTTCTGCTCAACAATTTGAATCCCCGGCACAGTGATCGACTTAATCTGCACACGAGTGTGCTTTTGGCGATGGCCAGTGTGGCGACGGGAATTCTTGCGTTTTCGGAGGCGCTGAATTTCCAGTTTAATTCCCTTTTCCTGTGCAATCACAACCTCCGCAACGACTGACGCCCCGGAAATTGTTGGAGCACCGATGATGCTGGGACCGCCGCCGCTGGCAAGCAATACCTGGTCAAAGGTAATGGAAGCGCCGGCTTCGACTTCCTTACGATAATCCACGGAAAGGAAAGAACCTTCCTGAACACGATGCTGACGATTACCGTCTACGATCACAGCAAACATCGAAAAATCACCTTAAACCAACGTCGCCAACGAAATTCAAATCACAGGGAACCTGCCTTGCGGCATCTGTACAACACCACAGATTGCACAGCCCATGTTTAAAGGAATCGCGAAGTGTAGCGATCAGTTTTAGAATGTTCGAGTCGGAAATGCCGCAAGTTTCCGACTTGGGAACAGGAATTTAGAATTCGGCGGGATTGCAGCGTGGTTCAGTGACGAAAATTCAGGATTTGATTCACGTCGGACAGGAATGGTTGCCCGTCCGGCAGAAACTTGAAGTCAGGACGCGGCCGAAGACAAGTTCTACGTTAGCCTAGATTGACTTCTCGTCCGTTCGTATCTTCGGCACGGAAAGTCATGTGCTCGAGGCAAACATCAGATTTTGCGACGACCACGATTTCAACTTCGTGCTCGTCTTCAATCCGTATGAGTTCCTTGCGTTTTCGATTGTTCAGGTAGTTCGCTACGCGATCATGTACTTCGATCATGATCTTCTTCACCTGTTCGTGCGCGGATGACGACAGAACCATTCGCATGACTTCAATCGAAAGACTTTCCGCCGTTTTAACCTGTCCAACACCATTACAGGCAGGACAGTTTTCGTAAACGCTGCGTCGAAGAGACGGACGAATTCGCTGGCGTGTCATTTCAATGAGACCAAACGGGCTGATTCGCAACACACGGGTGCGAGCACGGTCACGGGCAACAGCATCACGTAGTGCATGTTCGACACCACGACGATGTCGTTCATCACGCATGTCGATGAAGTCGTTGACGATCACACCACCCAGGTCTCGCAGTCGGATTTGACGAGCAATCGCGTCGGCGGCTTTTAGATTCATCTGATAGGCACTGCGTTCGGGATCATTGTCCGCTCGAAAGCTACCACTGTTGACATCGATCGCGACAAGGGCTTCTGTCTGATCGATGACCAGCGAACCACCACCCGGCAGCGGCACGTGCCGATCCTGAATGCGAGCGATTTCATCTTCGATACCGTACTTGTTGAACAGCGGCTCCGCGCCTTCATATCGCTGAACGCGATTGACGTGAGTCGGCATGACGATCTTCATGAACTCGCGAGCTCGTTCAAACGCGCCATCTTCGTCGATCAGTACGGTGTCGATTTCATTCGTGTAGATGTCGCGAATGGTTCGAATAATCATGTCACTTTCTTCGTAGATATCCGTCGGTGCGGCGGTCTTTTTCAGACGCAGCACGATGGTCTCCCAAAGTCGCAGCAGATAGTTTAAGTCCCGCTTCAAATCAGATTCTTCTCGATCAATCCCAGCCGTTCGAATAATGAACCCCAGCCCCTCTGGCGGCTGAATTGCTTTCATCGTCTGACGAAGCTGACGACGCGTTTTTTCGTCATCGATTTTGCGACTGACGCCAACTCGCTGCAGCCCCGGCATCAGAACCAGATATCGGCCCGGAATTGAGATATACGTGGAAAGAGTAGGGCCCTTGTTGCCAATACCTTCTTTGATGACCTGCACCAGAACTTCGCTTCCACGCTGGAAGATTCGCTGAATGGGCGGTTTATTGCGAGCGTTGCGTTCGTTCAGATGCTTTGGGGGACGACCACCGCGACCAGGTTCGCGTTCCTCGCGCTCCTCTTCGGGTTCATCTTTTACCAGATGCTTATAGTATTGATATTCAACGTCACTCACGTGGAGAAAACCATTTCGACCGACGCCGAAATCGACAAACGCAGCCTGAATACTGGGCTCAATATTTACAACTTTGCCTTTGTAGATATTTCCTACGTAGTTTTCCGCACTACTGCGTTCAACATACAATTCTTCCAATACGCCGTCTTCCACAATGGCGATACGGCTCTCCTCCGGCTGAAGGACATTGATCAACATTTCTTTTTTCATT
>JAYVNW010000370.1:0-2657 GCA_043758225.1 Candidatus Kuenenia sp.
GGCGAAAGTGCCTTTCAACCGGGATATTCTCCAATCCACTGGGTCACTGAATTCGAAATGATGGATGTGGATGCGATGATGCATTTCATTCAAACTCGGCCGACATTGAAGGCACTGCCGCTGCTCGTTTATGGCGTCAGTCGCGGTGGAGTCGCCGCTCTGATTTCGGCGTGCCGCTATTCTGAAGTGAGCGGTGTAGTGGCAGACAGTGCATTTGGCACGATGTCGATGACAAAGTACTTCGTGGACCGATTTGTTACCTACGTTATTCCACAATGGGTTTATCGACTGTTGCCATCGTGGCATGTTGATCTGACATTAAGAGACGGAATAAAGCGCAGTGAACGAAGACGCAAATGCCAGTACGTTCATCTGGAACGCGAACGAGCTTCGCTCGACAGCAGGTCTGTTCTATTGATTTCGGGTGGTCGTGATTCTTACGTCACACCGGAAATTGCAAGACGTCTGCAAAGCATCGTAGGACAAGACTGTCAACTTTGGATTGCTCCGGGTGCCAAACACAACATGTCGCGTAAGATCTGCACTGAAGAATATGATCGCAAAGTTGTGGCTCATTGCGACCAATGCCTGGTAGCGAAGTCAAATTTTGCTGCAGAGACGCTGGATCAAAGAACAGTCGTTGCCCATGCTGCGTGAACAAGATGCAGCCAAAGGTTAAACTGTTTTAGTGAATGCTTGGAAAACTGAAGAAACTAGCAGGGGTGTTCGAGCCAATCATGTGTGATCGACGTCGCCGCGCGCCGGCGGTCGACGCATCTCTGGAAGCATTGCTGCTGGCATGCGAATCTAGCAGCCTGGTGGACCCGAAGTTCGGCAATCTGAAATATGACCACAGCGTGCAGCAATCGCTTTCTAAACCGGCAATTTGCCGTCCGCCACCGCAACATCAATCGACTTGTCCGGCTCGACGCCGATGGCTTGCATCACGTCCGTTCTTTGTTGCAATCTCAGGTCCCATGTCGCGAGATAGTGTTCGTATGCGAGATGATTTTCGACTTGATCCAACAACAGGTCACGAACGATCTCGGTGAGTGCCTGTTCTTCCTGCAACGTCATTTTTCCCAGAAGCACGCGAGTGCGAAGAAACACGAAATATGTATCCAGGACATCGCACCGACAATAGTCATTGATGCGATCCACATGGCCTTCGTGATATAGATCCTGGACCTGCGACCCATCAATACCGGCTTTGCCGGGCTTATAGATCAAATGAGCCAGCAGATTCAAGCCGCCGTTCATTCGGAATGAGCCGAAATTGGTGAGCAAGTCCTGCAGATCCAGATGTGCCTCGTGATTGTAGCGATTTCGAGATTGCTCAAACGCTCGAGAATCAACATTGAACCATGCTGGGATGCTGATGCCAAAACGAAACGCAGCGACTTCAAGAACCGGAACGTCGTAGCCGCGTCCATTAAATGTCACCAATGTCGGTCGTTGATAATGCTGCCATCCCTGCCAGAATCTTTTTACAATTTCCTGCGGACGGAATTGTGGGCTGTCGAGCACTGTCAGTTCAAGCAACCGATAGTCAGCAGCAACTTTTGCAATCGCAACGGAGACCGGCAAGACAAATGTCAGCGGCAGCACATCTTTTCCGGTCTCGTCCAGCAGCTGTTTTCGGTAGCGACTGATGGCTTCGCGTGGCGTGAGTTCTTCGTTGGGAAAGCGAACTTTGCGAATAAGATCGCCGTCGCCAACTGTTTCGATATCGAAGATCAGATACTTGACCTCACTCATTGGCTGCTCCGGCTTTTTATCTGTCGTTGCGAATCTTGTGGCAGAACGCTCGCATTTCGTTGGAATGTGCGTTCAAATTCTCCGCCACTGTTTAAAAACTTAATCCATTCCAGGACAAAACCCGCTCTGCCATGTCTGAATTTGATCCACAGAATACCAGCGATTGTTCGCAAGTTGCACCCACAGCGCTGGAAGAACAGGCAATTCGAGGATTAACGACAGCCTACCAGAGGATGCGACAGGAAATCAGTAAGGTTGTGATTGGTCAGGATGAAGTGGTCGATCAACTGTTGATTGCTATGTTTTGTCGCGGCCACTGTCTGCTGGTGGGCGTTCCCGGACTCGCCAAGACCTTGTTATGTAGTACGATTGCCAGCATTTTGCAGCTGTCGTTTCGACGCATTCAGTTTACACCGGACCTAATGCCATCCGACATCACCGGCACCGACGTCCTGCAGGATGATCCGGAAACCGGCCGTCGAGTGTTTCAGTTTATTCAAGGCCCGCTATTTACCAACGTGTTACTTGCGGACGAAATCAACCGCACGCCCCCCAAGACTCAAGCCGCTCTGCTGGAAGCCATGCAGGAAAGACACTGCACAGTGGGTTCGCATACCTACGCGTTGCCAGATCCATTTTTTACGTTGGCGACTCAAAATCCGATCGAGCAGGAAGGTACGTATCCTTTACCGGAGGCACAGCTTGACCGATTTATGTTCAATATCATTGTGAAATATCCAACCGCTGCAGAAGAATTGCGAATTCTGAAGCAGACGACGGGAACGGATAAACCTGAACTCACCCCGATCCTGACCGGTCGCCAGATTCAGGCGTTGCAGGAAGTCGTACGGCGGGTTCCATGTGCGGAGTATGTTTTTGTTTATGCTCGCGATCTTGTG
>JAYVNW010000371.1:0-6939 GCA_043758225.1 Candidatus Kuenenia sp.
TGGGGAACTCACACAGTCTGTGCAGAAGGATATCCTGGATTCACTGAAGCAATTGATTGAGACGACTCAAAAAGAAATGCAGGAGATGAAGGAACAGCAAAAGCAACAGGAGCAACAACAGGACCCCAATCAGGAGAAGCCGGGTCTGGTAGAGCTTATGGCTGAAATTCGAATTCTTCGATCCCTGCAACTGCAGGTGAATCGCCGCACAAAGCAAGTCGATGGCTTGCTGCCGAACGCGAGCAGTGATGATCTTCCTGCGTTGAGGAAGCAATTGCACGATCTGGCGATTCGCCAAAACAGGCTGATTGAATCTGCAAAAGAACTAGCCAAACAGATGAAGTAACAGCAGGCCATCTTTTATGATTGCGACTGACCGTGGCAACGCATGTGATTTGCGTTCAATGGCGTAGAAATCAATTCACATGATCGCAGAGGATTGACGTCGCGGGTTGTGTTGTGGAATGGCAGATGACTTGCCGCAGGTCGCTCGCAGCACACTCCGTGTTCAGCATCACACATCGCAATTTTCCGCCAGCGAGGAGCGAGTAGTCTTCAACTGCCAGGCCCAGAGAGTCTGCGGCGTTGGTGGTCACCATTGCCAGCAGTTGCGGAATTGGGATGTCCAAAAAATGGGCTGCGACAAACTGCAATTCTTTCCAGACGCTTAAATCCGGGTTCGACGCACGACTGTCTGTTCCCAGGACGACTCTGGCACCCGCAGCGAGCAACCGCTCAATTGGGTGTGGTTCGTGCTCAAAGAATGCATGCGTTCGCGGGCAGTAGACTGTGGTCAGGTTTGCGTGCCGCGCGATAAATCGAATGTCGTCGTCCGAAAAATAGTTGCCATGAATCGCCAGAGCACGTGGGACGCGAACAAGCTGTTCCAGAAAGTCACGAATGCTTCTGCCACCAGGAAATGTCGAAGCATTCCATAGTCCAATTCTTGTCAGGAAATCAGCAAAACGTCCGTTGCCATCGTGCAACAATTCAAGTTCGTCTCTTGTTTCTGCCAGATGCATTGCGACGATCGCATTGTGATTCTCTGCCAATTCGATCAATGATTCAAAGAGTTCCGGATGAACTGTGTACGGAGCGTGTGGGCTAAGTCCGTGGATGATTGACTTATCCCGGCCTGCTGCAAAATTCTGCTTGGCCTGACAAATCAATTCCGGAATTCTCTCGCGCTGTAAGCCGATGATTTCGCGGAAACAAACGACACGACATCCTTCAGCGAGATCACGGGGGTGAACCTGCTGCGTGGTCGTGATTTCGCCGATCGTCGTTACACCAACGCGCTGAGATTGCATCAATCCTTGCTGCACGCCATCCATGTTTCTGTCAACGGTGCTGCGTCGCCACTGGATGACGGCAGAGATCCAGTCCGGAAAGGGCAGGGCAGGGCGGATTGGTTCTGGTAGTGCAGAAAATTCGAGATGCGTATGCGCATTGACCAGCGGCGGGATCATGATCACTGGCAGGATGTTGTCGGACGCTGCTGCCAGTCGGCGAATTTCCGTAATGTGCCCGTGCTGTTCGACAATCTCAACATTTTCAAGCGGCACTTCGTTAGGATTCAGCAGCCAGCGAACTCGCAGAATTCGCTCGCTGCCACTTCGCGATTGCCAGTCGTCTTTCCATGATTGAAGTGGGTCAGTCATTCTCTGAGCTTAGTCCTGTGTCCTGATCTTACTCTTCATCATAATCTTAATCGATGAGGTTTTTGAAGGACGTTCGGATTGCTCGATCAGTTTAGTGTCCTGTAGTAGCCTTTCGCTCCGCGAAGGAACGCTACTTTCGCGGAGCGAAAGGCGACAATTATTGTTCGAACGATCCTAAATCCTGCCCTCGCCAGTAATCGATCAAGATTAAGAGTAGGATAATGATCAAGGCTCAAGCGTCGCGGGCGAATCAACTCAATATTTTCCGTGCTGTTCGCAGGAGTTCTACTGTTGCTTCAATGCTGATACAACCGTCGGTAATACTTACTCCGAATTTCAGTGTTGAAGGATCGTTATCCAGCGACTGTTGTCCTTCCACCAAGTTGCTTTCCAGCATCAAACCTACAATTGAGTCGTTACCGTTGGCTCGCTGTTGCATGACATCGTTCCACACAAACGCCTGGCGGCGATAGTCTTTGCTGGAATTCGCGTGACTGCAGTCTACGACTAATCGTGGCGGCAATTTTGCTGCATCAAGCAAGCGGCTGGCTTCAGCGATGCTTTCCGCATCATAGTTGGGGCCGTTCTTTCCGCCGCGAAGAATCAGGTGCCCAAGTTCGTTGCCGCGCGTGCTCATCACGCAGGTTTTCCCCGCATTGTCGATTCCCAGAAACTGATGTGGCGCGCGAGCGGCCTTCATGGCATTAATAGCGACTTCCAGGCTGCCTTCAGTGCTGTTCTTAAAACCGACTGGCATCGAAAGGCCGCTCGCCATTTGTCGATGCGTTGGTGATTCCGTCGTACGAGCCCCGATCGATGCGAGCGTAATCAAATCTGCGATGTACTGAGGTGTGATTGGTTCCAGCATTTCCGTTGCGGCAGGCAGGCCAACGTTGTTGATATCCCTCAGGATTTGTCGCGCTTTTCGCAAACCGAGAGCGATATCGAATGTGTCGTTCATGTGTGGGTCATTGATCAGCCCCTTCCAGCCAACCGTAGTGCGAGGCTTTTCAAAGTAGACGCGCATGACCACGAAGATCCGGTCGCTGACTTCGTCGGCTACCGATTTCAACCTGCGGGCGTATTCCAGTGCCATTTCTGTGTCGTGAATTGAACACGGTCCAACAATGGCGATGACTCGCTTGTCGCTGCCTCGCAGAATGTCTTCGATAATGGCACGCGATTGACCGACGTGTTCCTTCAGGCCAATGGAAACAGGAAATTCCTGCTTCAGTTCTTCAGGCGATATCAGCGGCGTTGTGCCGATGATGTTGACGTCCTGGAGCGGACGATTGGATTTGGTGGCTGCTGTAGTCATTTTTTTGAAGCCCGCGGGAAGGCGTTGACCGTGATTTGTGCAATGCGTCCGTAAAGTATTGGAGAATGGCTCACTGCATTCAATTGCACACTTGTCCAGAAGCGAATTCCGACGCAATTCGTTACAGAATTTTCAGTTTCAGTAGCGGAAACGCTAGTTCAGCACCTTCAATTCACGCAACGAGTTCAACAGACTCTCTGTGGACGTGTAAAGTCGTGCGTGGATGCCGAACATTTCTGCCTTCCGGATGTACGCTTCAATGTCGTCCGTATAGAAGCACTCGTCTGCCGCACACTGAGCCCTGGACAGTGCAGCTTCATAGATGCGATCTTCAGGCTTGAGGGCTCCAGCTTCGAATGACGTGACCCTGTCATCCATCAATTCGAGCACGCTGAAATTGCGTTCAATGAATTTCAGATGCGTAATACTGGTGTTGGAAAGCAACACTAACCGCAGCCCCGTAGCTTTCAATTGATGCAGCACTGGCACAATTGATTCATTGAGCCAGAATATGTCGGCCGCCGCGTGTCGCAATTCGTCGATGTCCAGCAGCCTACCGGTCGCAGCGCAAAATTCGTCGTGAAACTGTTCTTCGGTGATCTCGCCGCGTTCCAGTTTCCACTGTCGGCCTGCATCCAGCAGAAACGACTTCGTCTCCGAGTGACTCCAGCCACAAAGTGCGGCAATATTCTCGCACATTTTCTGATGCGAAAAATGCACGAGCACGTTGCCCATGTCGAAGAAGCAGGTTTTGATTGTCATGGAAGAATCAATCAGACTTATCAGGAGGCCACCATGCTTCACAAACAATGTGCGCGTAGAAACAAGCAAGCATAACGTAAACTACAAATCCGTACCGGCTGAAATGTACTGGAAACTTTTGATCTGTCATCCAATCAAGACAATCACAAAACACGTGAGAGACGAAGGTGCCAGAGTCTTGATCAGAAAGTTGAAGTCTGGGCTGTGAACAGCGCCAGATTCCCCTGTTGAAAACTTGAATCCGAAGGGGTGTGGTTTATTCATTGAGTAATCCCTTTTTGAACCCTGCACTTTGTCGGCCGGAGTAAAGATCACTCGATACGCAGGAGTTGGCTGGGTCCAGACCTGAGGACAGGTCGGGTTACGTCTCAGCGAAAATCGTTGCTCGCAGATATTCGCGGTTCAGCCTTGCGATATGCGTCACTGACACTTCGGCAGGACAGGCCGCTTCGCATTCGGACGTGTTGGTGCAGGAGCCGAAACCTTCTTTGTCCATTTGAGCCACCATGTTGATGACTCGAGCATTGCGTTCAGGATTGCCCTGCGGCAGGATCGCAAGCTGCGAAACTTTCGCTGACACAAACAACATCGCCGATGCATTCTTGCAGGCGGCCACACAAGCACCGCAGCCGATGCAGGCTGCGCCGTCCATCGCAACTTCCTGCTTCACGCCGGGGACAGGAATCGCATTGCCGTCTGGAGCGTTGCCAGTGTTTATAGAAACGAATCCACCAGCGGAGATAATGCGGTCAAAAGCAGAGCGGTCGACAACCAGGTCACGAAGCACCGGAAATGCCGCCGCACGCCAGGGTTCAATCGTGACAGTCTCGCCGTCTTTGAAGCGGCGCATGTGGAGTTGGCAGGTTGTTGTAGCATTGTCTGGTCCATGCGCCTGACCGTTGATCATCAGGCTGCACATGCCGCAAATACCTTCACGGCAGTCATGGTCAAATGCAACGGGCTCGTCATTCTGAGCGATCAGTTGCTCATTCAGAACGTCGAGCATTTCAAGAAACGACATGTGCGTGCTGACGCCATTGAGACGATAAGTCTTGAAGCCACCCTTGTCGTTTTGTCCCGCCTGACGCCAGACACGGAGATTCAAATTCAATTGATCAATGCTCATGATTATTTGTAACTCCTGGTCGAAGGCTTCACGTTTTCGAAGACCAACGGTTCCTTATGCAGAGTCGGTTCTTCACTGTTGCCCTTGAATTCCCAAGCTGCCACATAGGAATAGTCAGCATCGTTGCGGGCAGCTTCGCCTTCAGATGTCTGGTATTCTTCCCGGAAATGCCCACCACAGGATTCCTCACGGTTGAGGGCATCGATAGCAAGTAATTCGGCGAACTCCATGAAGTCGGCCACTCGACCGGCCTTTTCGAGACTCTGATTGAGTGTATTGCCAGAACCGAGGACTCGCACATCCTTCCAATATTGCTCCCGCAACTGGCGAATCTGTACGATGACTTCCGTGAGGCCGCTGCGGTTGCGAGCCATACCGCACTTCTCCCACATCAGCAGTCCAAGTTCACGATGGAAGGAATCAACCGAACGTTTGCCCTGAATGGCTATCAACTTCGAAATGCGATCTTCGGCGTCTTTCTTTGCCTGGAGGCATGCAGGATGATCGTCTGTGAGTTTCTCCAGCTTTGTCGTCGCCAGATGATCGCCGATTGTGTAGGGAATCACGAAGTAACCGTCCGACAATCCCTGCATTAAGGCACTTGCACCAAGTCGATTGGCACCGTGGTCGGAGAAGTTGGCTTCGCCCAGCACATAAAGTCCCTGGACGTTGCTCATCAAATTGTAGTCGACCCACAGTCCGCCCATCGTATAATGGACTGCCGGGAAGATTCGCATCGGCTGCTTGTACGGATTTTCCGCAGTGATCTTGTTGTACATATGAAACAGGTTGCCGTATTTTTTGCGAATGACGTCTTCGCCATCGCGTTTAATCGCGTCCTGGAAGTCCAGAAATACAGCCAGACCCGATTCGCCAATACCATGCCCGGCGTCGCAGCGTTCTTTCGCGGCACGGGAAGAAACATCGCGAGGTGCGAGGTTACCGTACGACGGATAGCGGCGTTCGAGATAGTAGTCACGTTCCGCATCCGGAATCTGATCCGGCGCACGCTTGTCGCCTTTTGCTTTTGGCACCCAGACACGACCGTCGTTGCGCAGGCTTTCGCTCATTAATGTCAGCTTGGACTGATAATCTCCAGTCACCGGAATGCATGTTGGATGAATCTGCGTGTAGCACGGATTCGCAAACAAAGCGCCTTTGCGAGCACATCGCCATGCGGCAGTGACGTTGCAACCCTTTGCCATTGTCGAAAGGTAATAGACGTTGCCGTATCCGCCGGTCGCCAGGACGACGGCGTCAGCGGTATGGGTTTCCAGTTGACCTGTGACCAGATTTCGCACAACGATGCCGCGAGCCAGCCCGTCAACGACGACCAGTTCCAGCATTTCTCGGCGAGCGAAGACTTTAACCTTGCCCGTAGAAACCTGTCGCATCATTGACTGATACGCACCGAGCAAGAGCTGTTGTCCGGTCTGCCCGCGGCAATAAAACGTTCGCGAAACCTGAGCTCCGCCGAACGAGCGATTGGAAAGCGTCCCACCGTATTCGCGTGCGAAGGGAACACCTTGCGCCACGCACTGATCGATGATGTTGTTTGAAACCTGAGCCAAGCGATGGACGTTGGCTTCACGCGCCCGATAGTCGCCGCCTTTAAGCGTGTCGTAGAACAATCGCCAGACACTGTCGCCGTCGTTCTGATAATTCTTGGCCGCATTGATTCCGCCCTGAGCGGCAATACTGTGAGCTCGGCGAGGACTGTCCTGAAAGCAGAACGACTTGACGTTGTATCCAAGTTCACCCAACGAAGCGGCAGCTGCTCCTCCGGCCAAACCAGTACCAACCACGATGACGCTGAATTTGCGTTTGTTGGCGGGATTGACGAGCTTCAAATCGAATCGATGCTTATCCCACTTCTGCTGAAGTGGGCCATCGGGAACTCGCGAGTTCAGTGTGTCACTTGCCACGCGAACCATCGGAAGACCTCAGAATTTCTTTGGAAGACTGGCCGACAACAGACATGTCAGCCTACTTATGATTTATACGACATCGCCCAAACAACAAGACTAAGAAAGCCAAATGTGATCGCCCACGCAAACAGAAACCCGCTGTAC
>JAYVNW010000372.1:0-1850 GCA_043758225.1 Candidatus Kuenenia sp.
CTTTGTGGCGACGTGTTGCCAGACTCTTGAATCAGGAAGTCTTTGTCATGCGATTTGTACTCGTTGCCTTCGTCGTACTTTCAATGAATTGTGCCGCAGACGAACGATCCCCCAATCCCGCTGTCCGCAAGCCAATCCCCGACCGACTGTTAGTCCTCACATTCGATGACTCCGCTAAATCGCACTACACGATCGCTCGTCCACTGCTCAAGGAATACGGCTTCGGAGCCACATTCTTTATTACCGAAGGATTTGACTCCAAAGACAACAAGAAGGATTACATGACGTGGGAAGAAATTCGCAAACTGCATGAGGAAGGATTTGAAATCGGCAATCACACCCGTGACCATCTGGGGATTACCGACGCAACAGTCAATCGCCTTGCTGAACAACTGGATGGAATCGACATGCAGTGCGAAGCACACGGGATTCCGGCTCCTGTTACGTTTGCCTGGCCGGGCAATGCGATGACACCTGCTGCATTTGACACTCTGAAGCAACATGGAATTCTGTTTGCTCGACGAGGCGGCGCACCCGAGTATCCGTATGACGAAGGTCGAGGATTCGCGTTCGAGCCAGGCAGCGATCATCCCCTGATGTTGCCTTCGGCAGGCGACGCACGGCCCAAGTGGACTCTGCACGACTTCATCCGTGCGGCCGAACAGGCACGTGACGGACATATTGCCATTCTCCAGTTCCACGGCGTCCCGGATACCGCGCACGATTGGGTCAGCAGCAACCAGCAGCACTTCGAGGCGTACCTGAGGTACTTGAAACTCGAAAACTATCGAGTCATCGCCCTCCGAGATCTCCGGGACTACGTCAATCCTTCTGTCGAGCCGGCAGACCCCAACGCAATCATTGAAGCACGCAAGTTGCGACTGAAACAGAGTCAACCATGACCAAAGGCATCTCTCAGGAATCCAAAGAACTGCGTCGGCAGCTGTTGTCTCACAACGGGCCGGACGTGGTTGAACGAATGCAGCAGTCTGGACTGGTTGATCCGGTTGGCATGATCATTGAGATGACGGACGACATCGGCAAGCAGTTGACCTACGCGGCCCTTGAGAAGCAAGGCATGCCTCGGCACGCGATTCCGGCACTCATAGCGTCCTACTGCAAGAACGCGATTCCGACCTTCAAGTGTGTAGTCTCGTTTGAGACCGCCCTGAAGCTCCTGCCGCTGACTTCTGAAACCTCCGAGCAAAACCTCACTGGCCCACGCAAACCTGGTGTCCATTGGATCGTCATCGTTGGCGGCAGTGGCAACAGTTATGCACTGGTGCGAGTTCGAGTTGAGTGAGCACAAGGCTGGGCAGATGTAATTCTGGGATAGGCGCCACAGGTGGTTCGTATACCTTGATCGTCGCTCGCACAACCCAATTCTGAGGGAGGCGAATCTCACAAAAGATCACTCCAAAATCCCGTGGCTGGCGAATCATCAACTGGAATTCGTGTTTTCATAACTCCCATAAAACTGTCATCGATTAAACGCCTGCGGAAATCCGCGTTCACGAGATCAAATCGCTCTTGGGTCAGATTGAGTAAATTTGTTAGCGTCCGAACATGGATGCGAGAGACAAGATCATCGAGGACCTTCAGAAGCTGGTTGTGAGTCTGACGGCGCGAGTTGCGGAATTGGAACTGGCGCTGGCCAAAGCGACAAAAGACTCATCGACATCATCAAAACCGCCATCCAGTGATATCACCAAGCCGAAGACGTCGAAAAAGCCGGGGCGACGCGGTAAGCCAAAACGTGGTGGTCAGCCGGGGCATCAGCAGCATTTGCGGGCTAACCTGCCGCCGGAACGCATCGATGAAACATTCGACTACGAAATTACCGAGGAAGA
>JAYVNW010000373.1:0-4317 GCA_043758225.1 Candidatus Kuenenia sp.
AAGGGTGTCATACACCGTCCGATCGAACGGACCAAAGTTTCAGGCACCTGTGTATGCCGATGGCCTGTATACGATCAACGTCGGAACAGCTTTCTCGGACCGGAAAACGCCTCATGTTGTGGAGCCCAAACGCTTGACGATCGGGAGTACGGGTCGGTACGAGGGACTGTCGAATTACCAACGTGCGTCTGAAAGAACCGGCACATCACAGAACGTCAGCGCGGCGATACCGTTTTTCCCGCGAAGAAGTGTCGCTGGATTCCAGGAGGTCTCTTTCAGATACGAGATTCTCGTCGCCAGCGATGGTTGCTTTATTGCATTCATCCTGAACCTGTACGCAAGTGGCCAGCGGAACCTGACAGTCAATGAATTGGCCAAGCTGAAAGCGAACTGGTGCTACATGAGGAAACGTTGGCACAGTTGGATAAACTGTAACTGGCGGAAGAACCCGCCCGGGCCGTGGCGCTGGAACATAAACCGGTGAACCATAACCTGGACTAGATCTTCGATCCGCGCCAAACTGCAGACTGACCTGCAAGCCACTGCTCCTTCGTACAGGAGGCGCGCCGTAGTGATTTGGTCGAAGATTGACAGTGTTGAAGGAAGGCCGATGCGTTCCTGAACTTCCGAATTCAATTCTCGGTCCATGTCCGCCGTGACCTTGATGGTCATACGCGGCACCGCCATGTTCGTGACCATGATTTCCGATCGGTTGAACAACAACCGGTGCGTTGCGGCGACCAGAGTTGCCGTTGAGAGCATTCAGGAAGTTCACGATATCGTTAGCGTGAGTCGTGGAAGCTGTTGTAAGCAGCAGAGCCAGCAAAGTTAGGCCGCATGCCGGATTTGTGTTCATGGCCATCTACCCTTCATCTGAATTGAAAAGTTCCACGACACCTGTTCGTTGTGTCGCGTTATCAATCAAGAACAGTTACTGTGCCACGCAGAATATGATTTTCGTAAATAGCTCTGCTGAAATCCTATAGCAAATTATTTCGGCGGAAGCCGGCAAAATTGCACTGCGATCCAACGGAATCATTCGACATCAAAATGAATACAAACTTCTCTCGAAGGCACCGAATTTGTCGCCTGAGAGCAGCGGGACACTCATGGAAACAGTCGCAATTTTTGTCGATGTGCAAAACATTTTTCACACTGTGAAAGACAGTTTTGGCTGTCATTTTAACTACACCGCATTTTGGAACGCTGTCACGGCGGAAAGAAAAGTCGTCCATGCTTTTGCGTATGCTATCGATCGAGGCGATCCTCAGCAGATCCGCTTTCAGCAGATACTAAAATCCATCGGCTTCGAAGTGAAACTCAAGCCGTTCATCCAGAGAAGCGACGGATCAGCGAAAGGTGACTGGGATGTCGGTATCACGCTGGATATGATCGAACTTGCGAGAGAAGTGGATGTTGCAGTGCTGGCCTCAGGCGACGGTGATTTTGATCTTGTCGTCGGGAAGCTCAAAGACAAGTACAACGTTCAAGTGGAAGTTTATGGTGCCAGGAAACTGACGGCTGCGAGCCTGATTCAGGCGGCCACTCGATTCATCCCAATTGAAGAGCCGCTACTACTGACCAGATAGCGATGGGTACTTTCACTGTTCAGTTGTTCCGCCGTCACACTCAGCAAAAATCAGGATTTTTGCCAGCCCACAAGCGTGGGATGCTAAATTCCTGTTGTGTCATTAACGCATTCTGGATAAAAACAAGAATTGGACCGTTTTTGGCCGAAACAAACGAGTTTCAGTATTGTCAGTTGTTCTTTACACGCTATTGATTCCTCACACTTTGCGAATTTGGGCGGAGTCCCTGCATTCGCGATCATTTTTCGCTCACCGTCACTTCCTTGAAATGAAGTTTTTGGTTTAAGGTGACTGCCGTGCAACATCACCCCTATCAGGCTGGCGATCTAGTCGTCTACACTCTTCCGAAGCAGGGTCCGATGCCTGGACCTCGCGCGCGGTCGATTCATCCGTCACGCATGGGCGACGACTATAGTTACCTTGTTGATAAGTTCTGGATGGTGGCTGAAGTCTTGTCGGACAATCAACTGCGGCTTGTTACGCGTCGCGGCAAGTATCGAGTTATTTCAGCTGACGACCCGCTGCTGCACAAGGCTGGCTGGTGGCAACGCTTTCGCAACCGCGGCCGATTTCCGGCTCCCGAAGTATTGCAACCATCGCAGCCGGAAGTTCACACGGCCTGAGGGTCGCAATGCTCAACTCACTTCAGAACTCAGTTTTTGACGCCGACGAAACAGCGTCCACTGAGTTGATTGCATCAGAAAGTTCGCTGCGACTTTACGCCATAGGACTGTTGTTTCTTGCCGCCGTCATGTTGATTGTTGCTCGAGTCTATTGGGTTCAGACGCGGCTGCCTGGCGAATATCTTGCCGCATTGCAGGTGACGTCTTCAGAAGATGAACTGCTGCCAGCTCGTAACGGACGTATTCTTGCTGATTCAATCGTGCTGGCGTCAGACGTCGATGTTTACAGCGTCGAGGTTCATTACCGCTGGCTGCAGAATTCTATCGATCCTCAATGGTTGCGATTGCAGGTTCGACAACGACTGAGCAGGGAAGAACGCCGAGATACGGATCTGGTGTCACAGGTCGAAGATCAGATTCGGGGAGAGCGCGAGGCTCTGCGAGATGCGCTTGCTGGCGCCACCAAAACGCCACGCACCGAGCTGACATCGCGATTCAGCAACGTGGAAGAACGTGTGCAGCGTGTTAGTGATGCAGTGAATCGACGTCAGACGGAACCTGGCCTTGCAGATATCGATGTTGAATCCGACGACGATGCCGGCCTGCTGCTGAGTATCGCCACTTCTGTTCGAACGGCCCTTACCACTCCGCCGACACGCACCAAAGAACATCGAATTGTTGTGCGTGAGGAAGAGTCGTGGCATCGAGTTCTGGATGATGCTGGATTCGACGTGGCAGCTCTGATTAACGAGCACCCGGAGAAATTTCCCGGCGTTCGCATAACTCGATCGGCACGCCGGACATATCCCGAAAACACGCTCGCCGCACATGTGGTTGGCGTCCGTACGAATGTTCGCGATGCGGACCTGTCTGACGATAAGTCTAAAGAGGTCACGCTGGCAGACCTCGCCAATAATGGTGCCCAAGTCGGTCGGTCGGGAGTTGAACGCAGCTACGATCATCAATTATTCGGCGTGGCAGGAATCCGGGAGACCATTCGTGACCGGCGTCAACGAATCATTTCGTCGGAGATCATCCGACATCCAGTGAGTGGCCGTGACGTCACCCTGACACTGGATTCACGATTGCAGCAACTGTCAGAACAACTGCTTTCGGAATCGCTCGGCGACGCGCCACGCCTGCTGTTGCCTGCGGCGCAGGTTGGTGACGATCCGACAGTGGATTCTGCAGCAGCGGATTCTCAGCCGACTCCAGTGGGAGGCTGCATCCTGGTGATGGAAGCCGATTCCGGTCGATTGATGGCAGCCGCCAGTGCGCCGACCTTTGATCTGTCGATGTTTGTGGAGGGATCGCCCGACATGTGGAAAGCTGTCAACAGCGATACGCGTCGTCCGTTCGTGCCAAGATTCACGGGCATGGCATTGCCGCCAGGTTCTACGTTTAAAAT
Organism: Candidatus Kuenenia sp.; assembly: GCA_043758225.1. Taxonomy (GTDB): domain Bacteria; phylum Planctomycetota; class Planctomycetia; order Planctomycetales; family Planctomycetaceae; genus SXXK01. The sequence goes on from JAYVNW010000373.1 coordinate 3,621, forward strand.
CGTGACGGCGATCGCGGCTCTGGAGTCCGGCGTGATCACACCGGACTCGCCTTTTGAATGTCACGGATACTTGACCAATCCTGACGAACACCGCTGCATGATTTATCGTTTGTTCGGAGCGACTCACGGCCGTGTCATGCTTCGCACAGCGATGGCTCAATCGTGCAACGTGTATTTCTTTGACGCAGCACGACAGATGGGTATCGAACCACTCGTGAATTGGTCAGATCAACTGGAATTCGGTCGAGCGACTGGAATCGATTTGCCTTACGAACGAACGGGCTCCGTTCCAAATGGGGGCACAAGTTCCCCAGGTGCCTCAACAGAATCTGCTCAACGCCGGTTTGAACGCGAAGCACTGGGCCTGTCAATGGGGCAGTCGCGACTCACAGTCACGCCGATACAGATGGCTCGGCTACTGGCATTTGTGGCGAACGACGGTTGGCTGGTGACTCCGCATGTGGTCACCGATGACGGAACGGCCCGCCGAACATCCGACATCGACCATTCGCCATACCGAGTCACTCGACATCGCATTCCCGGGCTCACGACTGAAACACTCAGCGCTGTTCGCGCGAGTTTGGAAGCGGTCGTTGAAGAACCGATCGGGACTGGATTCAAAACAGTGCGACTGCCAGGTGTAACGATTGCCGGAAAAACCGGAACGGCCGAAACAGCATCCGGAAAGCCAGACCAT
>JAYVNW010000374.1:0-3706 GCA_043758225.1 Candidatus Kuenenia sp.
ACAGTGTTCGGCTGCATGATAAATACGCCGATGACCACAGCTGCGATGCCCGGCAGAAGTACCCACGGCAGAAAGGCCTGTGGTGACTTTGAAGATGGCTGGATTGAACGAGAAGCTGGTCCTTCAGTGACTGCTAATGCGGCGACCGGCATGATCTCCGTCGAGACGTCACCCAGCGGTTCACCGTCGCCCAACAACGATTCTGCCAAATGAAAATGAACTGGTTCTAAAGCGGGAGCAACAACGGTGGCGGACGGTGGCGACAATTCATTAACGCTTTCGTCACTGGCGCTGCTGACACTTTCGCCTTGAGCAGCTTTATCATCGATGGCACTCAGCGGCAACGTCACGTCCGGCAGTCCGGCTGTCTTCAGACGTTCAAGCTGCGACACAAGTTCTTTCATCGACACCATACGATTTATCGGTTGTTTCGCAAGAATCGATTCCAGCAGCCCATCAATCGATTGCGGTATCTCTGCCGAAAGACTGCACAGCGAAGGAATCGGTTGCTCGCGGTGAGCCAGCAGCCGTTCCATGCTTGTGCCTCGACCATAAGGCGCGCGGCCGGTCATTAAGAAAAACAGCGTACAGCCGAGACTATAGACGTCAGATCGCTCATCAGCGAGACGTGTGTTCAGGGCCTGCTCCGGAGACATATAATCGACGGTGCCCATGATCATGCCAGTTGTTGTCAGTTCGGCAGCATGATCAATCTCGGATGAATCGGCCGAGTTGATTCGGGCGAGCCCCACATCGAGCAACTTGACGTTGCCGGCATCGTCAATCAGCAAATTTGACGGCTTGATGTCGCGATGAATGACGCCCGCGCCATGAGCATACTCAAGTGCCCGCGCGGCCTGCTGCACGACGTCTACGGCCAGTGGCAATGACAGCGGCCCGTATTCTTTCACGAGGTCGCTGAGATTCTGGCCCTCGACGAATTCAGATACCAGGTAACTGATGCCATTTTGTTCGCTGGCATCGTAGGCCGTAACGATATTCGGATGACACAGTTTCGCCGCAACTTCGACTTCTCGCAAAAATCGTTTGGCCAACAGATCAGCTTGTGAGATATCTCGGCGAAGCACTTTGATGGCGACCGTCCGTTTCATTCGCCGATGGATGGCCCGATAGACGGTGCCCATGCCACCGCGTCCAACAAAATCCTGCACGACGTATTCGCCCAGCGTGAGAGGATCGTTCGCATTGTGCAGCAGCGTATTCACCTGGAATGACGTGAGCTTTCGCGCCGCGATGAAATAGTCACCGACTGCGGTGGATGACGTCGAAGTACTGAAACTTGCAGCGGCTTGGATTTCGTCGTCAGGCAGTATGCGGCTTTCTCGCAGGCGTTTCAGAAATTCATTAACGGTGCAAAGCAGGGCAGGGGGGCTCGGAGTCATTTCATTGGCGGATTCCGATGCCATTGATATCGATGCCTCATCACCATCTTGAGCGGCGGAAATTGCGTTTTTCAGCGATGCTCGATCGAGATCAGGCCAGCGATGCAGGTACGCTTCAAGATCCACGGATGTGCCGCCTCCAATCCGGCATTTTACGTCAAGTTCAGCCAGATGCTGAAGCAGGGCAGGGCGGATCTGCGAATCAGCTCCGGCCGCTGCGGCTTCGATACTGGGAGAATCGCCGTGTTGCCATGCACGAGCGTAACGATCGCAGATGGCCTGCACCTTCTCGACTTGCTGTGGTGTAAGTGAGGTTTGACTTGCGTCAGTCACTTTTGGAAGCCGCTTTCATGAATTGCCTGAAGCATCTAAGTTGGCATCGGATGTTTTCGCTGAACATGGAACCGAACACAACCCTTTTGAAGCGATTTCAGTCGGCGATGCAGGAAAAGTTAATTCGGCGCTCGCATCGCAGAGATTGTTCTTGCATCCCTTGACGTTATGCGTACGGCGGCGACACTTTGTTGCTCACATAATATTCATTCTGGAGTTCGTTCATGTCTAAGCGTTCCCTTTTCAGCCTTGCATGTATTGTCCTGTCATCAGTGATCACACAAGCCGACAACTGGACCCAATGGCGTGGACCAAATCATAACAACGTCGTCGCAGCAGGGCAGGGGACTCCGACAGAATGGAGCGAATCAAAGAACATCCTTTGGAAAGTCGATGTCCCGGGTCGCGGTCATGCGTCGCCGGTGATCACAGGCAACACCATCGTGCTGTGTACCGCAGACGATCAGAAACAGACTCAAAGCGTGATTGCGTTTGATCGAAAGTCGGGCAAGCAGCTTTGGATCACGCCAATCAGCCAGGGAGGATTTCCTCCGGCTCACCCGAAGAACACCCATGCATCGGCAACCGCTGCAACAGACGGGAAGCAGGTTTTCGCCGTTTTTTGCCATCATGAAAAAGTAGAAGCCGTTTGCCTGGATCTCAATGGCAAGGTCATGTGGCGTAAAGACGTCGGCGGGTTTCGTCCGAAGCAATACGAATACGGGTACGCGGCATCTCCGACAATTTACAAGGACAAACTCATCGTGTCCGGCGACTGCGACACAATCGCCTGGGTTAAAGCTTTGAAGCTCACCGATGGCAGCGTGGCATGGCAGCAGGAACGCGAAAAGATGCTAAACTGGTCGTCGCCGATAGTCGCCAATATCGCGGGGCGCGATCAGTTGTTGCTGAGTGGCACGTATCGAATCGCGTCGTATGATCCTGCAACTGGCAAGTCACTGTGGGAGACGAAGTGCCTGACGATGGCGACATGCGGCACATGCACATGGGAGGGTGATCTTATTTTCGCGAGCGGTGGCTATCCGGATCCCGAAACAGTTGCGGTGAAAGCAGATGGCTCAGGTGTCGCGTGGAAGAATAAGGTGAAGAGTTATGAACAGTCCATGGTTGTTCATAATGGCCACTTATATGCATTCGCAGACAACGGCGTCGCCTACTGCTGGAATGCAAAGACCGGCAAAGAAATGTGGAAGCAGCGAATGAGTGGTCCGGTATCAGCGTCGCCGTTGATTGTGGGCGACACGATTTTCGCAACGAATGAAGCCGGGACGACGTGGGTCTACAAAGCAAATCCTCAGAAGTATGAACAGATTGCTGAGAATCAACTTGGAACTTCAGCGTTTGCTTCGATGATCGCTGCCGGTGGTCAGTTGTTCATTCGAGCGGCAACGGGCGACGGAAACGGACGAAAGGAAACTTTGTATTGCGTCGGGAGTAAGTAGATCTGGCATAAATGCTCTCGCATTCCACGAACGCAGGACGGAACTCCATGCACGTCCCGATCACTGTTTATCAGAACGGGATTGGCGTCCCGTACTACTTTCAAGACTTGAATCCTCCCAATGACTCAGTTTCATCCGGATATCCTCATCGTCGGTGCCGGCGTCGTTGGCCTGACAACGGCGTTGAAACTGGCAGAACGTGGCGTAGCAGTCACGCTTCTGGACCGACAACAAGTCGGTCGAGAAGCCTCATGGGCCGGCGCTGGAATGTTGCCGCCTGGCAATCTTGCGAATGCCGTGACTCCTGAAGCGAGACTGCGATCCTACAGCCATTCACTCTGGCCGGACTTCGCCGCAGATCTCATCGCACGAACCGGGATCGATATTGGTTATCACATTTGCGGAGCCATTGAAGTCGGTTCGAGTGAAAACGAGAATGAACTGGAGTCGCAAGCTTCGCAATGGCTGACCGAAGGCATTCGCATCGAACGGTTGTCTGCACCCGAA
>JAYVNW010000375.1:0-4110 GCA_043758225.1 Candidatus Kuenenia sp.
GTCACAGGTCATTGGATTTTTACGTCGCTATGGTCTGGCCCAAGTCTGTACGACGGGTTACATGAAGGAGCGACTGGAGCCAGCGATATGCAGTTCCTAGAGGACGACAATTTGTTCTCCAAAATGTCCGAATTTGACGTTAACGAACACTATAAAAAACGCGCTGTGGAATTTGTGACGTCGCATCCCGGTCGTACAATCCGGCTGGCGTTCATAAAAGCAGGGCGATATTTAAGCCCCTCGCTAAACGCTACAGGCTTCTCAGGTGGCCTATTTTCTCTGTTTTGTGTCGCGTGGTATATGACTTGGACTGCTTTAATTTTGTTCGGAATTTTGGACTTACGTAGAAGGCCGTCAGTTGTGGTTTTGCTCGCTAGTCCATTCCTGCAGTTTTTGCTGGTTCATATGGTCTTTGTGGGGTCGATCCGCTATCGTTTACCCGTTGAGTTTCCACTGTCGATTTTAGCTGCCCACGGATTTGTGCTGCTCCGGCAAAGGTGGAACCATCGAGGATATCATGGAAGTGAATCGTCCTCCGGAACGACATGAGTTTGTCCAGTTTGCGTACATGGAAGTCGCGATTGGCGAGGAAATATGAAGGTTGGGCCTGTTCTCAAGTGGATCTTCCTGATTGCGTTGGCGGTCGTGATCGCGATCGGCGCTGGGGGTGCGTGGCTTTGGAAAAACAGCGATCGGCTGATCCGCGAACAGGTGTTCCGGACCTTCGATAAAGCGGCCCCTGATCTTGAGCTCCGGATCAACGACATTGAACTGCTGAGCACGTCATCGTTGCGAGTGACAGGCATTGAAATTCGAGACCGTGCGGTAAATCGCGTCATTTTTCGAGCCGGTGAAGCAACAGCGACGATTGACGAGACGCAGTTGATTGACCATCAAAACATCATCGTCCGTTCTGTTGCAATTTCTAAAACGGAAATCCTGCTGATACGCTCCGAGACGGGACGCTGGAACTGGCAGGAATACAATTTCCACCGCATCAGCGACAATCCATTAATACCGCCAAGCGTGATTCTGGAAAATGTCCGCGCACAGATACAGCTGGAACACGGCGCAGGCATTCCTCCTGCCAATTTAATTGTGACTTCACCATCGTTTCAAGCCGTTCCAAAGTCTGGCGAAGCATATGATTTTATAGGCTGTCTGGCGTTGCCAGGAGCAGGGAATCTGGCACTGAACGGAGCGTGTAACCTGGCTTCGAAGGATTGGATCCTCAGCGGAAAATTAAACGGCGTCACGGCCGATCAATCGCTGATGGAATTAGCCAAATCCACTGCCCCCCAATTGGCGGAGAGGCTTCAACATCTGGATGCAGAAATTGCGACAGTCCTGCCGTCCCCTGTGGAATCTCGCACGGCGTCAACCAACCCCGAGACAAGCGCGATTGTGGTGGGCGGCAGCAAGGTCTCCCCTCGATTTCTGGGTGTTCTGGATGTGGATTTTTTAATCGAAAAACGGCCTGACAAAGATATCCCCGATCTTCGACTGAAAGTGGAAGTGCGAGACGGCCAACTGAGTTCACCGGTGATTCCCGTGCGACTCTCCGACGTACGAGCACGATTTTACTGGGACACCAATGTCGTAGATCTGAAGCTTTTGAATGCCCGCGATGGAGATGCGGTGGTGACCGGGCAGTTTTCCATGGATCTGCGTGAGAATGCACCACCGGCAACCGCCACCGTGCATCTTGAAAAATTTCCGATCACTAAGCAGCTGCAGCCGTTGCTGCCGGTCAAGTCGCAGAAAATCTTCGACCATTTCGAACCGTCGGGAACCGTGTCCGGCGACATGACCATGCAACGCTTTCCATTGGGGAAATGGTTACCAACCGCGATCGATGGTGTGGCCGAAAATGCCACACTTCGATTTCACAAGTTTCGATATCCCGTGACTGGCGTCGGTGCGACGCTGCACCAGCGACCGCTTCCGCTATACGCGGATTCCATGGATGCTGTGATCTGTGATGTTGTCGCGAATGGTATGATCGGAAACCGTCCTGTGGCTTCCTCCGGGTGGATCAGGAATCCCGGCCCGCAGATGGAACTGGACTGTCACGTCGATGTTCAGGATTTGCCGCTGGACAGTAAGTTTCGCGATGCCCTCGAAGAGGCCGGACGTAAGGTCGTCGATAGCCTGAACATTGGCGGCACAGCATCTGTTCGAGTCGATTGCCATCGCAACCCCGGACTGGATCAGCCGACAGATATTCAGCTGCATGGAACAGTCAAGGATGGCTCAGTTCGTTTCGGAAAATTCCCTTATGACATTGATCAGCTCACGGGTGAATTATCTTTCGATTCCAAAGCAAAGTACTGGCAATTTGCAAATCTTCACGGCAGGCACGGAAAGGCCGAACTCACGGCTGGTGGAAGTTTTCGCGGTCTGACGGTCCCTGGTGTTCTGCAATTGACCATCAATGCGGAAAACGCCAGCCTCGACGCTGATCTGTTCAATGCACTGAATCCCTCATCGCGGAACTTATGGACAATGCTGCAACCTGAAGGTTCCGTCAACCTGACCACCGTGATCGACTGGACTGCAGCCCCGGGGCAGATTCCGGTTGTGGAACTCCAGAATGTGAAGGTCTTCGACGCGACCATCTATCCGAAAGCATTTCCATACCGGATGCACATCAGCGAAGCCATTGTTGACTACAAGCCAAACGATCCGAGATTCGCGGGTGTGCATCACTGCTCCATCGAAACTCTGAAAGCTGATCACGATGGATCGTCCATTGAAGCCAGTGATTGCTGGGCTGAGCTATCACCCGACGGATTTTGGCAGTTGCATTTGAACAATCTGACTGCCACAGATCTAAGTCCAGACGACGAATTGCGAGCTGCATTACCCGGTAACTGGCGCGATACAATTTCGCGACTCTCCCAGACCGGCAGGATATGCCTCGAATCATCGGAGTTGGACTTTCGTGGTGCGACAAATGGTACTGCGCCCACGACCGCAGCATGGAGTTTGAGCATGAGGCTGAAACAATGTGCTGTTTCGGCAGGTCTGGATCTTAAAAACGTATTGGGAATGGTTGCAGCCTACGGAACCTGGGATGGATTTCATCTGAAGAATGAAGGTTCGATTCGACTGGACCAGGCTGACGTGCTGGAGATGACGATCACAGACATTCAAGGACCATACACAATGACGGAGGAAGAACTCGTCCTTGGTTGTCGTGAAATCATACAACGACAGGTGCAACCAGCCGAAGTCGCCAAAGATCGTCGCATCATGGCCAACGCCTATCGAGGCGTACTGGAAATGGATGGTATGATTGACCTCACAAAAGGCAGCGAATACGAGTTCTTTGGCGAGCTGAAGAGTGCTTCGCTTGAGAACTATGCTGCTCGGCACCTGCCTGATCAGCGAAATATGAAAGGGGTTGTAAATGCGTGGTTGTTCGTCAATGGCGACGGTGATTCTGCTTCCAATCTTAACGGCAGCGGACAGATGTTGATCTATCCGGCGGCTTTGTACGAAGTACCCGTGGTTCTTGAAATGCTATCGGCATTGTCCAGCCTGCAATTTGCGGTGCCCAATCGAGCGGCCTTCGATTACGCTTTGATGTCCTTCAAGATCAAGGAAGAAGCGTTTGAATTTGCGCCCATCGACCTTGTCGGCAACGCGCTGGCTCTTCGAGGTCGTGGACGCGTTGGTTTTAAAGGGGACGTCTCGCTGGACTTCTTCTCACGACCACCGATCACGAGAAATCCAATTAAGAATCTCATCGTGTCCAGTACGACGTCACTTGTGACTGTTCAGGTTCGAGGAACAACAGCGAATCCGCAAACGAATTCCGGAACCCGTAAGATCGATGATTCAATGCGAGAATTCTTTGAAGCCTTTCAGCCTCGCCCTGGAGCCCCGGTTCCAACGCTCAACTTAACTCGGATATTCGCCGCGCCAACAGCACCACAGGCGGCCCAGAACGGACTGGGCAACGGTCTGATGCCGGGTAACCGACGTTAATCACCACGATTGATGTGCGATGGAATCTCTGTTTCGAAGCGAGGGGCCAGCCACATCTCGGGGCCACCGCACGATTGAAAAATAACAGGCATCTGCGGCGCGTCATCTGCTGTTCCA
>JAYVNW010000376.1:0-7352 GCA_043758225.1 Candidatus Kuenenia sp.
GCGAGCAAAGTACGGATTTTCCTTAGCGGTCAGCCATTGCGACAATTGTTCCCGACGATGGGCGTTGGCATCCACCAAGCCGCCGTGAGAAAACGGGAACTTCGGCGATGCGGGTTGATTCGTCGAAGGATTGATCACAGCAATTGGTGATGCGTTGGTAAATACAAACTCATCACCATCCGGCAACTCTCGACGACCGACGTCGGCGAAGTACGCGGACAGTTCATAGTATTGGTTTTGAGTCCAGCGTTCGAAAGGATGGTCGTGACATTGATTGCAACTGAAGCGAGTCCCAAGGAATACCTGCGTCATGTTTTCCATGACGAGTTTCGGTTCGCGGGCGATGCGAAAATAGTTGGCTGCCGGATTTTCCAGCGTGCTGCCACCAGCAGTCATCAACTCAGACGCAAATTGGTTGTACGGCTTGTTGGTCGCGATACCCTGGCGAATCCAGTTTCGAAATGCCCAGACGCCACGTTCCGTGACAGTCTTTCGTCGATTGAGAAGCAAATCGCTCCATTTCAAAGTCCAGTGTTCGACGTATTCAGGGCGAGACAGCAATTGTTCAACCATTGCCGCTCGCTTCGCCACGGGTTCAGTTGTATCGGCAACGAAAGCGTTGACTTGTTCGATCGTCGGTGGCACTCCTGCAATGTCAAGAGACGCACGGCGAAGAAATTCTGCATCTTCAGCCGGACCAGACGGCAGAATTTTCATCCGCTGCAGTTTCGCATTGACCAGAGTGTCGATGAAGTTCTGCTCGGGCGAAGGTACCCATTCGAATCCATCTCGATTGCCCAGAATTGAAATCGGAGCAGCCGCATAGTTGCCCTCGAAACGCACCAGAGCTGCCGCTTCGCCTCGCTGAACGGCCTTGATCAGACCTTGCTTTGAAACGGTCGCAACTTCAAAGTTGCTGGTTTCGAACACAGCTTCTCGCGTAACATCGCGTGTCGTCCCGTCGGCGTAGGTGGCGATCACGATCAGTTGTTGCTGATCATGACGCAGTTGCAGCGTCGGTGTTGGCGGATAGATGGCGATACTGGCCACTCGGGCAGCTTCGGGTTTGTACTGGCAACCTTCTGCGATCCATCGTTCCAGGACTTTGTAGTAGCGTGATTGTTCATCAAACAAAAAGCCACCTTCGTGCGGAACACCCTGAGTCGGCTTCAACAGCATCAGACTCTGCGCTGGTTCGGAGCGATTGAAGCGACGACCAGAGACATCATCCACCAGGGCTCGATAATCGTAGACAGAATCGTATCCGCGTAACGAAAGTTTGAATCCGTTCTTGCCTGCCTGTGAACCGTGGCAAGTCCCCTGATTACAGCCAACTTTGCTCAAAATCGGATTGACTTCGCGGATGAAATCCACTGGCACAGCATCGACCGCAGTCACATGAATCGGCACTTCGGCTTTCAGGCCCAGAGCTTCCACAACGATCACCCCATCACCAGCCATCATGGGAGCAATATAGCCGTCAGCGTCAACGCTGCACACCAGCGACGAAGTTGATACCTTTGCCTTGCTGCTAACGTCGATCTTCTGACCATCTTCTGTCACACCAGTCACGATCACGCGACGAGAATCGCGGATCGACGACAGTGTGACTTCAGCTGGATAGATTTCCAGCGAGACGTAATTTCTGACCACGGAATTCGCCGTTTTCGCAGTCGTTTCGTCAGCACTGGCCATCGAAGTCAGCAGAAGGCTGGCAGCAAGCAGCGTTGCGAATCCGCAGGTTCGTTTGACAATGGTCATCATAATATGGTCTCGTTGAGACAGGGGTCGAAAGAATAATCTGTTGGCGAATAGGAGTTAGGACATGCTTCCAGCCTGTCCATTGCGACACGACAGGCTGGAAGCCTGTCCTGCGTTTGAATTCAGTCCCCCGCCGTCGCTACGGACGGAGCATTTGGAGTCAATGGTGCAGCCGGAAAAGTCTTTTCCACCACTCCGGTTTCTGCATTGCACAGTTTGATCATGCCATCAAATCCGGATACTGCAACCTGCAATTCATCCGGACGAAAACTGACAGCGAAGACAGGCGATGTCACATCCGGAATATCCACAAACTTTGCCGCATCTTCAGTCATGTAAATCCGTGCAGCACCGGAAATTGCGGTGCTGGAGCCAACGATGAACTTGTTCCCTGACGGCGTCAAATCCAAATCACAAAGTCGCCCGGGCAGTTTTGAGTACGCTCGAATGAGATTAAAATCGTCGCCGATCTGACGAGCTTTCTCGCGGAAAATTTTGTACAGACGAGGTTCACCATCCGAACCGACCGCCAGAACTTCCTCGCGATAAGGATGACGAATGACGTCAACCAGTCCGCCTTTCAATGCACCGGGCGTAATGCTGGTAATGTTGTCCACGAACTGTCCACTCGCCACAATTGTCAGCTTCATGGACATATCGCGACTGACGCTGATGACATGGTCGTTCTTTAATGAGAACGTTGATCCGAGAACCCAGTCGGCATGTGCGTCCATCCGCATCACAACCTCAGCAGTTTCAACCTTGACGACTCGCAAACGATTGTCGGCCGCGCCAAAGGCCACTTGAGTGCCATCAGCATTGAATGACACGCCAAACAATGTGTCCACAGCGAGTGTGACGGAATGCAGCAACTTGCCTTCTGCAATATTCCACAGCTGTAATTCACCGAACAATGCCGGCGTGCCACCAGCAACAGCCAGTACCGTGCCGTCAGGAGAAAAGGCCAGAGATTCGATACGCTGCGATCGACCGACCAGACGTTTTGGAGGCGCACTGTCGTCGAGCGTATGAATCAGGACTTCGTGATATCCGGAAACTGCTAACAATTTTCCGTCCGGCGAATAATCCATCGACGTCACAACTGGTGGCGATGAATATACGGGCGGATTCTCCGGTGTGATCCTGGCTCCGACAGCTGGCGGGGAATCATCGTTCGCTCCTTGAGCAATCCATGTACGGATCGTGTGAATCGCTTCGGCCGGCAGCGGTTCTCCGTTCAATGGCATCTGCGGATCGTCTCCGGAGATGTACGCGACAAGCTTGCTTTCATCGGGTTTCATCGGAACAATCGCTGCTCCGGCTTCGCCGCCTTTCAGCAGTTCAGCGACACCGAGCACTGATAGACTGCCTTCGAGCTTGCCAGGAAAATGACATCCTGAACACTGCCGCTGCAGAATCGGACGAACCGATCGATAGTAACTGACAATTATCTCCGGCGTCGTTTCATCTGCCTGAGCGCCTTGAAAATAGCTCGCAGAGATTCCTAGTGAAACGCACAACACAAAAGGTCGAAGCAGGCTCAATTGCATGCTGATCATCCAGAAGGCGATGGGAAGGTCGATAAAGTAGATTTGGTGGCGGGTATGAGCTGTGGAAAAGTCGATGGCGAAGATGATTGCGTTGGTTTTCAACCACCGCAACGCCGTTGTAGAGTAACCAACGACTGAACAAAAGGCAAAGATTACAAGATTTTGCCCACAAAACTGGCTAAAACGAATTGCGATCTATGCGACTGGCGATTGGCCGGAAGTTGTGCAACGAGTAACGTGACAGGATGCGATCAACACCGATGAACGAAAAGAGTCGATTGGCTCCGGGCGTCCTACGTTCAAGCCGCGTCGGAATCAAACGATGTTCTGGATTGTGATGCCAGCGTTCATTGGATTGTGGTTATTTCTGACGGTCACTGCTATTCACTGCGGTTGCCGGTACTTTTAAGGGTGCGTGGTACTGTGTTTTTCCTAAGTAGCCCAACCCTTTTTATCAATTGTTATCAAGTGCATCGTTATCAAGCACACATCGTTATCAAGCGCATCGCACCTTGATTGATCGTTACCCGGGCCGCGGCTAACCAACGATGATTTCAAACGCCGCGCGGCCCGCAACTCCGGTTGAACCGATTGTTCAAATAAGCCGCTGTCACGGCGGGGTACTTTGCGAATTTATCGTAGCGGGAAGTTGTAGCGTTTGGCAATGGTGGCTGGTCAATCTGCCTTTCGGGGAGCGTCGCTGGATGCTCCATACGATTTCTTTGACAGAAAGACTGGATCATGGCTTCATCAGAAAACGATCGTCCTCAGGATGACTCAGCAAACCGTCGGCGCGCGGCGCGGAACAGAAAGATTGAGCCGCCGCGAAAGGCTCCACAGACCGAACGAGGACTCACGCAATCGCCGTATTTCAACGGGCCGCTGTACCAGCGCATGATCGTCCACGTGCATCGTGGAAAAGGCGCGAAGGATCGCTCCATTCCGCTGCCGCAATCGACGCTTCTGATGCTGTGAGCTTTCTGGCTGACACATCGGCACCGGACGTTTGTGTTTCCGGCTGATGGCCGCGACCATCGCTATGGGCGACCAGCAAAGAGGACAGGCACCGGATCGGAGCCAGTCCCCCTTTGCTTCCCATGTGTTTCGAGTGGCGATCAGCGACAATCGTATTCTCGAATGCAACGAGACGTCGGTGACGTACAAGTACACACCGTCGAAGTCGAAGACGTCGAAGACACGGACCGTCAAAGGCTGTCAATTCGTCCGTGGATTTTTGCAGCATGCCTTGCCGAAGGGCTATCGCAAAGTGCATCACTACGGCTGGATGGCGTCGAATTCGCGGACGACGCTTGATCGCATCAAATGGCTGGTGTGGCTGTTTCTGGCGTGGACATACTGGCTCGGCAGCGGAGTCGCTCCGCAACCGGAATCACGCAAGCCACAACGCCCGAAATGCAAAGACTGTGGCGATGCGTTGCGGATGATCGCAATGACCAATGCCGAAGGCCACATCATCTGCCGCGTGCTGCCCGATCACGCGACCAAATATCTGGACAGTGGATGATGACGATGACTGAGCATCACAAAATCACCGAAACCATTATTTTCAAAACACGCATCGAGCCGTGTCGGATCACGGTGCGCGCTGACCATGAAAAGTGTGACGCATTGACTGAAAACCGACGACCGTTTTGCTGTCTCAGTACGTCGTTTGTCGACGCGCAGAGCGAAGTCCCGACGATGAATTCGGGCTTGGTGCGATTCCCTGAACACTGGCGACTGAAAAGCGTCGAATCACGGGGTTCTTTGTGTCGCTGGTCATAGAGTTGTTGTCCTTCGTTGTGATTCCCTTTTCACCCTCTTGCCAACTCCGATCCTGAAGGAGTCACTAATGGGTTGGCATCGAGACCATTTCTTGCTTTCGCCATCTGCTATGTTAAGGTCACACTACCATGACGGAAGCTTCCATCAATAATCGGCTGTCAGACGTTCTCAACTCAATCCTCTGTCCGGTGGCTGGCTGCTTGCCGTTGCACGGCGTTCATTCGGAATACTTCTACGACACAGTCGCCGAGTGCCACGTGCTAGAAGTTTGGCCGATGGGAGTGGAAGACCCAAAAGCACATGGCGGCAATCCAGCGGTCTCAATACCTCCTGAATATGAGGAGCTTGATATCGGAGAAGAGTTGCCGATCCGAGTCTTAAAAAACGGATTGTGGCTGCTGGAGAAAGCAGAAGTCCATTTCGCTGACCTGCTGGCACCGACTGGTCGCTATGGCGAGATTACCGGAATGCAGTTTCAGGTAGGAATACCAAACTCGCCTGCCGGGACTGCCATCACGCAGGATTTCTTCAGGCACCTTGAAGCTTCGATTCTTCGAGCAGATTCGTATCGTGGAAAGATTCTGTCTCTGGAACAACCAGAACATTGCTACTCAGGAAAATCAACGGGCATCTCAGTTCACAAGCTCCGAACAGTCGAAAAGGATGAAGTCATCCTTCCGCAATCCACATTGACTCTGCTTGAACGAAACGTCATTGACTTTGTAAAGCATCGTGACAAGCTGACAAAGTTCAAGCAGGCGACAAAAAAGGGCCTGCTGTTCTACGGCCCACCCGGCACCGGAAAGACACATACGATCCACTATCTTGCAAAGGCACTGCATGGGCACACGATGTTGCTGATCTCTGCCGAGCAAGTGGGCCTGCTGAGCGAGTACATGACACTTGCCAGACTTCTTCAGCCGAGCATTGTCGTCATGGAAGACGTTGATCTGATTGCCAGAGATCGAAAGGACATGAACAGTCCCTGCGAAGAAGTGATGCTCAACAAATTGCTGAACGAAATGGACGGCCTGAAAGAGAATGCAGACATCCTGTTCATTTTGACCACAAACCGCCCGGAAACACTTGAGGCAGCATTGGCATCACGGCCCGGTCGAGTTGATCAGGCGATTGAATTCCCGCTGCCAGATGACGCAGGACGAACAAAACTCGTGCAGCTCTAGGCTCCTGACTCAGGTCTCTCCGACGAAAACATCACTGAGATTGTTCGTCGAACGGAGGGTGTCAGTGCTGCCTTTATCAAAGAACTACTGCGACGTACGATTCAGTTTTACATTGAAAGTGGCAGCAGCGGCGACATCACACATGAGAATATTGACGACGCTCTGAACGAGATGCTGCACAAAGGTGGGCCACTGAATCTGAAACTGCTTGGTGCGACACAACATGGAAATGGTGCCGATTAGGTGCCAAGATTTTGTGCTTCCCGGCGAATAGGCATAACAACGATTTTCAGGGGAAAAGGCACAGATGCAGAATCAGGCTCAATTTTTCGTGGGCTGGGGAACGCTCTCACTGATCAACGCTGGTTTGGCTCAGGCCAAGGGTCGCAGCGGTTTTCTGTGGTGGCTGGTGTCGTTGTTTTTGGGGCCAATCGCAACATTCCTGATTGTCGTGTTGCCCAAGAATCCGAAGGCGTAGTGTCGATCCGCCCGGCTTCATCTGTCTCTTAACCAGATCAACCGATTTTACGACCTTCAATAACACTCACATCACAACTGGTCAGAATGATTTGGGTCAATTCGAATCCAGATGCTTCCAAAAGACTCTGGTATTCAACTGCCGTGCGTTCCTTTCCACCGGGCAGCACCATCATGGTAAGATCTAGAAATTAGGCAAACTAAGGCTCAAAGGCTAGGCTGATGTGTTTCCGAGGCGACTGCCAGTTGACTCAAAGTCTGCGGGCCATGTGCACAAGCAGATCAGCAATCTTGAGTTTGGCAGCGACGCAGGTTGCCTGCGAAATCCAATATCCGCTGATCATCCGGGAAAGTTGCTGCCTTGCCTCTGACGTGTTCATGTTCTCGACCCTTCATTTGTTGAACATACTAAATGAGATTTCCGTAAATGGTGATACTTGATTGCAAAATCGTATCATTGGCGGAACCGCAGGTCTCATACGAATGGCTGACCGAAGACTGCCGGTGCAATCTGTTGGCACGCATCACAGTCAATGCAGGTTGAATCCACAAAGAAATCGCCAAGGACATTCTCAGACACTCGCTTTGCCACGTT
>JAYVNW010000377.1:0-2598 GCA_043758225.1 Candidatus Kuenenia sp.
CACAGCATCAAACGAGCCGACCAGTGTGTGTTCAACTGATCGGCGATAAATCGCCACCTGGAATCCGGATGAAGCGCGAATGGGCGATTGGTAGTTCCATATAATCTCATTCATTGCGAGTCGGCCTGATGGTCGGCGACAGAGATTTTTCCGTCACGACGTCAAAGCTGGTGATCAGGCACACAATGCCGTGGCGACTAGATTTGAATTCGACACGGTCGGCCTGGACGGGTCGAATCTTTTTTCGGAGCGATGCGTTCCATCGCCGGAATGCGGGTCATTTCGTCCACGCAGATCGTGTGCGTGTCGAACTGGGTCATTAGTTCTGGAGCCTGCTGATAGCATTCGCACACGGTCTGCATCTGCTGCTAAAAAACTTCCGGATCTTTTTCTTTGGGCGCAGGTGCCATTTGGGCGCATTTGGGCGCAGGTGCCATGCACCTTGAAGGCCATGCACCTTGAAGGAATTACATCCTGGTAATCCGTGAATCTTTAGTTGTGACCGGATTATTGCGTGATTTCAATCATCTGATCCGCGGCACCCGGAGTAATTTCCTGAGTTTCGCCGCCCGGCCAATGAATCTTCAGTGACTGCCAGGATTCTGCCTTTCCCAAACCGAAAGTCACCGGCAATTCAACCTGCGATTGGTAACTTCGGGTCGGCAACACCGTTCGATACAGGACTGTGCCGTCCGGCAGCGTCAGTTCCACTTGAGCCCCGATCGCATCTCTGTTGCAAGTTGTTCCTTTGAGACGAACTCGCAGCCAGTGATTTCCCGTCTGCTGGTCATTGCGGAGTAAACGCGGGCGACCACCAGACGAAAACAAGATCAGATCGAGATCGCCATCACCGTCAATATCTGCTACTGATGCGCCGCGACCAACCATGCGTTTCGCAAAATCCGCGCTGGTTTTCTCTGCAGGAAGCATGACAAATTCGCTGTCGAAATCCGGGCCACAGTTCCAAAGCAAATGAGGCGACTGCTCATAGTGCTGGCTGGCCTGAACAACCTGAATGTCCTCCTCAAGATGTCCGTTGTTCTGAAACAGGTCCAATCGTCCATCAAGATCGGCGTCAATAAAGAGGACTCCAAACTTCAGGTCGGTGCGAGTTACCGGGCCAAGACCGTTGGAAATCGCTTCGTCGCGAAAGACCGGGATGGGTGATCCAGGCGTCTGACACACGTACAATGCCGTCATCTCCGTGGCAAAGTTCCCGATGGCAATCGCGAGTGCATCGGAATTTCGAAACCACGCAAAGTCAATTCCCATCGCACCGCGTGCCGCTCCGCTGTTATCGAACGCAACTCCGGATGTCGCAGCGCTCTCAATGAACTTCCCGCCCGGCTGATTGATCAGCAGTATATTTTGAACGGTGTCGTTTGCCACAATGATGTCAGACAGTCCATCGGCATTCACGTCTGCAAAGGTTACGCCAAGTGACTTCGATGCCGGCACACCGGTATTCGGATCGCGAATCTGTATTCCCGCCTGTTCGGAAACGTCCGTAAACCTGCCGCCCCCTTCGTTGCGATACAAATACGGAAAGGCTCCTTTGAAGTCGGTCGGTCGGCCGTACGCTCGCAACTTGCCGTCGAGAGTGAATTCCATGGACGCATCAATTTCGCGTGACCATTCAATGTAGTTGCAGACGAACAGGTCCAGATCATTGTCCAGATCATAGTCGAACCAGCCGCAACTGCTGCTCCATGCTGTATCACCGCCAGCAACATTGGCCTCTGCTGTGACATCAGCAAATTTGCCGCCGCCTTCATTGCGAAACAGATGGTTGGCACCGACGCAACTGACGAAGATATCAACGTCGCCGTCGTTATCGAAATCACCACACGCAACGCCATCACCGTACATTGGAACATCGAGGCCCGAACCTGTCGTCACGTTGGTAAACTTTCCTGTGCCATCGTTGGCGTACAGAGCGGACGTTGGTGGCTTGTCTGGCTTTTGCTTCGCCCATGGCCAGACGTTTGAATTGACGCACAGCAGATCCTGATCGCCATCCTGGTCGAAGTCCAGAAACGCGCCGCCACCGCCCATTGTTTCCGGCAGCAGTTTTTCGCCCTCTGCTCCATTTTCGTGAACAAAGTCGATCCCCGCCGCTTCGGTAATTTCGGTGAACGGAATCTCCGGAATTACCATCGCTGCCGCGGCTCGAGCAACAGGAAGAGCGGTCGGTCCGGCTGTCGTTGCGACTTTTTCCTGCTGCGGCCGAGTTAGCCACCAGAAAGAAACACCTGCGACGAGCAGTAACGCAATGACAGCAACTGACCAGCGCAGTGCGGCACCTACGATATCATCGTTTTGTGTTTCTTCAGCTTCTGGCTGATTCGATTTGGAATTCATGAATTTCAACTTCCACTTGCAGGCGAGCGACAGTGCTTCAGCGGTTGGAGTGATTCTATTTTGTTTTGAGACAGATTGACGGCAGTATTAGACACTCGGAGGGCTAACGCCCTGCCGCTCGCCCTAACGATTATTCAACGCCGTTGTGTCGTCCGTCTTTCGCTGCAGGTCATAAATCACCAGCGGCTCAGAAGCAAAGTCTGCGGCCGGATATTTCTGCCTTGCTGCACTCACGGC
>JAYVNW010000378.1:0-2894 GCA_043758225.1 Candidatus Kuenenia sp.
TCGTCTGGGGTGAATTCGGACGAACACCGAAGATCAATGACAAAGCAGGTCGAGACCATTGGGCTCCTGTTCAATCAGCATTGTTTGCAGGCGGCGGCATGAAGGTTGGCCAAGTGATCGGATCTACTGACAAAACAGCCGCCTATGCTGCTGATCGCCCGATTCACTATCGCGATGTGCTTGCAACCGTCTACCACAACCTTGGCATAGACAGTACCACGTACATTCGGGATGCCAGTGAACGTCCGGTCAGGATACTGCCCGAAGAATGTCGACCGATTCGAGAATTGATTGGCGGTTGAAATCGTTAAGCTGAGGCTTTTGAGCTGGCTTCTCAAAGGGACGAATTGCCATTCAGGGTTTTCGGGCAGAATGGAAATCGCGATGCGAGAGTGGTAACTTCGGACCTGCGAAGCCGGTGATCCTGCTATCATCCGTCCTCAATGAATTCCCGCAGCGATCCATTCTCTGGATGAGTGAATTATGTCAGTTCAGGCAATTGCTGGTGTCAGTCCAACTACCGAAGCACGAATTATGACGGAGTTCCCTTCCGTTGGCGCGAGTGGGATTGGCTGTCTGGTCGGCCAGCTTATGGAGAGCATTCCGATTAGCATATTTGGCGTTAAGTTGTCTTATTTGCTGTTCGGCCTGCCGCTGGCACCGCTGGGAATGTTGCTGTTTCTCTGGAACCGGCCGTTTGGCGCGAGATATATCCTGACGAACCGAAGTGTGCAGAGCTGGTCATCGCTGGGGACTCAGCGAACTGCTACTGTTGATCTGAACGACATTGCGAGCGTTGATATCGATCAGCGTCCGGGTCAGGCATTTTTCCGTTCCGCAGATATCCGCTTGAAAGCAGCGAACGGCTCAACCATTTTGTTGCTGGCTGGTGTCTGCGATCCGGGTGCATTCCGAAATGCAATCCAGCGCACGATGCAGTCCCGACGACTTGTGCAGTCATCAATGGCGACAATCGCTGCTCGCAAATAGGTTGTTGCTATGAGTATGGGATTCGGAATCGTTGGCACCGGCATGATTGCGCACTTCCATGCCAAGGCTATCCAGGCCATGACAAACGGACGGATTGTTGCCTGCTTCAACCAGAACGTTGAAAAGGCGAAAGCGTTTGCAGCAGAGTACGGCGGCACCGCGTATTCCACACTTGATGAATTACTGGCCGATCAGGAAGTTGGCATCGTGACGATCTGCACTCCCAGCGGAGCGCATCGTGATCCGGCGATTGCAGCTGCAAACGACGGTAAACACGTCGTGGTCGAAAAGCCCCTGGAAATCACGCTGCAACGCTGCGATGACATCATCCAGGCCTGTGAAAAGAATGGAGTCAAGCTGTGTACGATCTTTCCGTCGCGGTTTAGTGCGGCAAACATCGCATTGAAAGAAGCCATCGATGCCGGCCGTTTCGGTCGCCTGACGCTTGGCGATACATACGTCAAATGGTGGCGCACTCAGGAATATTACGACGGTGGTGGTTGGCGCGGAACGTGGGCACTGGATGGCGGCGGGGCGTTCATGAACCAGGCGATTCACAACGTCGATCTGCTTTGCTGGTTAATGGGTGATGTCGCCGAGATTGCGGGAATCACAGGGACACTGGCTCATGAACGCATTGAAGTCGAAGACGTTGGAGTCGCTTGCCTCAAGTTTGCCAATGGAGCGATCGGCGTCATGGAGGCAACGACGGCTGCCTGGCCCGGCCTGTTAAAGAAAACAGAGATTCACGGCAGCAAAGGCACCGTTGTCGTTGAACAGGATTCGATACTGCGTTGGGAGTTCCAGGACGAGAAAACAGAAGACGCCGATATCCGCTCACGACTTGGAGCGAACTCAGCGTCATCCGGTGGTGCTTCAGACCCCAAAGCCATCTCGTTCGTGGGGCATCAGATGCAGCTGGAAGATTTCGTCGAAGCCATTACCACCGGCCGTCAGCCCCGTGTTGACGGGGCCGAAGGCCGAAAGAGTGTGGAAATTATCCTTGCAATCTACGAAGCAGCAAAGACCGGTCGAAGTCAGCGTCTTTTCTGAGCTCAGAAGGTCCCGTCATTAACGCGAATGGTGCATTCCGGCAATTTTTGTTTCAGCGCCATAGCACCGTTGGAAGTGCAGCCAGTATTTGCAACTTCAAGCACTTTCAGCGTCTTGACTCCAATGAGCGCCGCCAATCCCTGGTCAGAAATGCCGCTGTTGTACATCAGATGCAATTCCTCCAGCGTTCGATGTCCTTCAAAGAATACTTCCATGCCGGCATTTGTAATGCTGTTGCCGCCGGCATTCAGGTACTTCAGTTTTGGAAATGTGCGAAAGACATTCGCCAGCTTGTGCTCGACCAAACCAGCCCGGAACACATTCAATACTTCCAGCGATTTCATACCTTTGATGTTGACGAAGCCTTCAATTCCAAACGCAGTTTCTCCAACATTCAAAGTCTTGATACCGGTGCTGCCATAGCCTTTGAATCCTGCACCTGTCACCGAACAAAACGGTACTTCTAATGATTCCAGCGATTCCATCTTTTTGATGAAATCGAGTGATGCATTTGAAATGCGAGTTTTGGCCAGCATCAGATTCTGAATCGGCAAAGATTGAATTGCCGCAATCGTTGAGTCGTCGGTTGCGGTCGATGTCAGATTCAGAAACTGCAGATTAGTAAATCGACTGAGCGGTGCTCCCGCCGCAGGACTGATACCTGTTCCCGAGAGATCGAGTGATTCCAGTTGCGAAAGTGAGGTCAGGGCAGCGACGACATCATCATTTGCCTTCGTTCCACCAATTGCCAGCAGCTTGAGCGATGGGATTCGGCCCAACACAAATAGCCCTTCCGGGGGAATCGTCGGGCACAGCAGTTTGAGCGAAGTCAGGTTCTCCATCGCGAAGAG
>JAYVNW010000379.1:0-4883 GCA_043758225.1 Candidatus Kuenenia sp.
TTTGAAGACTTTCAGGAGAAAACCGGTGATTGGTGGGAACTTGAGGTCAGAATTTTTAACCGTGTTCTGCTGGAAAGTTTCTGTCCGCAGGGTATTCGAAAACGTGCTGCAGTTCTGATGAATCGGAGGACACTGTCCTATCCTGGTCGCGGAGAGATCATTGGCGAAATCGCCCTGCTTAGCGGGGAAAGTCGCAGCGCGACGTGCCTTGCGTTCACGCATCCCTCTTCGGGTCAGAAAACAGCCAGCCAGGCGAATCTGGTTCCGCAACGCGTCGAGGCCGTGCGGATCGGGGCCGATGTCCTGCGCGAGCTGATTGGAAGGTCGACAAAATTCAGAGAGTGTGTGAGCGAAGTCGTGCAGACCAGGATAGGTAGAGATCGACTTTCTGTCGAGACATCCCCTGAGGGCCGTGTCGCCAGTCAGACCACGGAGTTTGATGCCCTGGGACTTGCCTGGGGCCAGTCACTGATGGTCATCGATCTTGACCGGTGCACTCGCTGTCAGGAGTGTGTGAAAGCCTGTGTCAACTCTCATGATGATGGAAGAACTCGCCTTTATCTGGATGGTCCACGCTTTGAAAACAAGTATCTGATCCCTGTGACATGTCGCAAATGTCTGGATCCGGTCTGTATGATTGGCTGTCCTGTGGCCGCCATCAATCGCGGAGCCAGCGGTGAGATTCAGATTGCCGATCATTGTATCGGATGCAGTAAGTGTGCGGATCAATGTCCGTATGGTTCGATTCAGATGGATCTGCTTGACGCATCTCAGGAACTCAGCCCAGACCTGATGGAACTGCTCGGGCCTGGTTACATACTGCGTACCGTGCAGGAGAAAGCGGTTGTTTGCGATCAGTGCAGTTCAACACCCAGTGGAGAACCATCGTGTGTCTATGCCTGCCCGCACGATGCTGCCATTCGTGTTCAGGGTCTGCAATATTTCAACCAATGATGATGATGTCGGTTTCCTGATTCAAAAGAAGGAATTGTCTGGTGCTGATTGATCGTTCCCATTTATCGTGGGCATTCTTCTCCGGCATCAGCCTGATTGCAGGCACTGTTTCTTACGTCATGTATGCATGGAGCACCCCCAAAGGTCCGTCGGGCGGCAGCGAAATGGGATTGCTCTACGGTGTCATCGGCACGGCGATGATGCTGTTTGCGGGTTTGCTCGCCGGGCGAAAGCCATTGCGAAACATGCGGCTTGGCAGTGCTCAATTTTGGTTGAAAGGCCACATCTGGCTGGGGACACTGAGCATTCCGTTCATTCTGTTTCACTCAGGATTTGGCTGGGGAGGAATCCTGGAGCAATGTCTCTGGTACTCTCTGGCGATCGTTGCTGTTTCCGGGTTTTTCGGACTTGCAATCCAGCAGGTTCTGCCCAGACTGTTGTGGCGTCAGATTCCCCTCGAAACTTTTGAAGGCCAGACAGCCTACCAATGTGATCGTTTGACGCTGATTGCCGATGTGAAGGTTGCCAGCCTGTGTGAATCCGCACTCAATGCACCGGACGACAGCTTGCATGGGCACAGTTTCAGGCTGGTTGAGGAGTACGATTCCATCATGAAGGGTCCTGGTGCCCGAAACGAGAAGAATGCCAGAAAACTGATGATGCTTCAGCAGGTATTGCCACTGGAAGTCCGCGATTTTTTCTGGGCAATGGCAAAGTATGCCAAGAGTGAACTTAAGGCGATTCCATTTGAAGGGGATTTTCCGGAACTCCTCGCAAAAACGTATCTTGGACTAAGAGCTGAAGACTCTGCCAATCTTTGGCAACCTGTCCCCGAAACAGCACAGCTTCCACGTGATTCTGAGGCCATCGGTGTAATGTGTGTGGCCGGCGCAACTCCAGCAGTCCCGGACAAAATTTCAACCCCTCAAAACGTGACCGATTCGAAGTCTGTTGCGGTGAAAGGGGCGGAACGGAGGCTGTCACCGATGGAGATCATGAAGCAGAAAGCTGCAGAGAAAGCTGCGGCTGGAAAAGTGGCAGCGATTCCGGCCGCGGCAACCGATGTTGCCGCACCGCCGCCAGTGGTACCGCAGACTGAAGCCCCCGCAGCCGCTCCTGCTAAGCTTTCGCCACTGGAGATTATGAAGCAGAAAGCTGCGGAGAAAGCTGCGGAGAAAGCTGCGGCGGGAAACGTGGCAATGATTCCCATCGCGGCAGCCGACGTTGCCACACCGGCGCCAGTGGTGCCGCAGATTCAAGCCCCCGGGCTCGCTCCTGCGAAAATTTCGCCACCATCGAGCGAGCCTGACACGACGCCCTCGGCCGCGAGACGCTCACCACTCGACATGCTGAAAAAGGCCGGGGACAAGGCCTCGCCTGCAGGAAGACCAGAGGGTTCTGTTGTTACTTCGCCCACGGCCGCACGACCCGCGAGCCCAGCAACGCCGGAAAAACGAGTCGCCCCAACCGCCGAAGAGAAGCACTTATTGCGGAGCGTGTACCTGGAACAAGTGCGACCATTCCTTACGGAGAGTCGTACTCGGCGGTCCGTGCGGAAATCTGCATTGGCGTCGGACGTACAGTCACTACGACTATTCCATGACACAGAAGCCCTGCTGCCTGCAGCCCTGCATCCGATATTGAACGAGCTAAAAGAGGCGTGCGAGATACGTCGGCAAATTGAACAGCAAAGGAGAATCTTAAGATGGATGCACTGGTGGCTGATGGTGCATGTACCGGTCTCTGTCGCACTCTTGGTATTCCTTGCAGCGCATGTGGTTATGGCGCTTCGTGTCGTTCCCTTCACCCAATAAAAACGTCCGATCGCCCCGCATTCGAGGCTGATCTCACCTAAGTATCCGGCATTCCGATGCAACGTTCTCAACTCAGTCGCGAGTACTCCTGCCGACTTCAAATCAACTCTCACAGGCGAAGCAATCCCTTTCGTTTTTGGATGTGGATGGTCTCCCTGTGTCTGGGCGGTGTCGCCACAGCCTGGCTGATCTGGAACAGTGCTTTCGGAAGTCCCGCCATCTACAATGCGGGTCCACTTTCAACGCCACATCACATGCTTGAACACAAGTGTGAAGTGTGTCATGAGCCATTTTCTGGCCCGCTGGAACGCCTGATTTCCTTCGGCGTTGAGGCGCAGACCACTTCTGCACCGGACAAAAAATGCCTTGCCTGTCACGACGGCGCCGGGCATTTTTTTTCTGGTGATCCAAACAATGGCTACCACGAACGTAATCTGCAGGACAACCTTGTTGCCGGCCATGAGCAGCATTGTGCGGAATGTCATCGGGAACATGACGGAGAACGGGACCTCAGACGCGTGGCCAGCAGTTTCTGTATCGGTTGTCATGGTCGCCTGCAGGAGTTTGCGGCCGATTCCAGCAAGATCGACTCGCTGACTTTTCAAAACCTTGGAGCCACGCGGATTCGGGACTTCGCTGGTCATCCGGAATTTGCCATTCATCAGCTGGCGCACGGTGAGGGGCAAATTGCTGATGTCCCTCAATCTCATGCAGCCCATCTGGTGGTCGAGTCTTTCCAGAGAAAAGGTGAGAATCAAACACGCTGGCAGGATCGCGCCGTGATCCGATTCAATCACTCGAAACATCTGAAACCTAAAGACGCCCGCGGGCTCCAGGATGCCCGCGGCGAATTCCATGACCTCAGCAACGATTGCAGCAGTTGCCACCAGCCCGATGCCGAACGACGTTACATGGAACCGGTGAATTATGCCCAGCACTGTCGTTCGTGTCACCCGCTTGTCTTCGATGCAGAGCGAGTCAGGGAAAAAGGCGGCAGCCTGTTCACAATAGATTGGGGCAACGGGCTTCCCGATGCAGGTCGGCTGCGAAGTCTGCAGGATCCGAGCGATGTGCGCGACATCATTGAGCTGAATGGTAAGGATTCATCCTTTGAATTGTTGGTTGTGCCACATCGAAGCCCGCCGGAAGTGCGCGGGTTTTTGACGGACGTCTATGCGCTGAGTCTGCTGCAGCAGGTAAAGAACTCGGATCCTGAACTGAAACTGCAGAGCGACTTTCGGCGGCGACCTGGACACCCGGAAGAAACGGCGAAATCGCCCCTGATTTCACCCCAGAAAATTGCGCAAGTCGATTCTTCAAGGAGTCTGGCGGAGGCTCTGGTTCGGTCACCGAGCTATGCAAAATCGTCGGACGACCAGGTGCCGAATCTGTTTCGAGCCATGCATTGGCTGCAGAATTCCGGGGGATGCGGATTTTGTCACGAAAGTAACGTTGATTCCATGGATGACTGGATTATCAGAAAACCGAACATACCGAACAAGTGGCTTCTGCACGCAAAATTTGATCACGACCCGCATCGCATGCTCAAATGTACGGAATGTCATTCTTCTTCGGGAAGTCCACGTGATATTCTGGAAAAAATCAATCAAAGACCCGACATCTACAATAGTTCCAGTACGGGCGACATTCTGATTCCCGGGATCGCCACGTGCAAATCATGCCATACGACAGAACAGGCTGTCAGCAGACATCCTGAGAGTGCGAGGTCTGACTGTCTTGAGTGTCATGTTTACCATAAACGCGATTTCGAGACGCCGGGGAAGAGGGAACTTGGTGAGTTTCTGGGAATCACACCCAAGTCAAAATCCGAACAACCATAGTCGAGCTGAAAGAGTGTCTCGTGAAGAACCCCGACTTTCGATGGCGAGTCATCCGGGATTTATCGGCCTGTGGGATGTTCTCGGCGCTGATCTTGTTAACGATTCTGATAGGCAATGAGGTTGCGGGCGACGATGCAGCGATCACAGTTTCTGACCCAGAGACTACTGTCGCTGGACAGCCAGTTGAAGAATCACCCCAGATCGACCTCAGCGAACATCCGGAACTGAGGATCATGGGAACGAACTCTTGTGCTGCGGCCAGTTGCCATGGTGG
>JAYVNW010000380.1:0-6446 GCA_043758225.1 Candidatus Kuenenia sp.
CATTCCTGTACTGCGAACAGCCGCTGCAAGGTGCGATGCAGGTCTTTCAACTGGATACAGTCGATGTCGTTCCGCCATCATGGGTAAAGGACAATGTCAGTGCCTGGGCTGCCACAAAATGGAAGGCTGGCGAAGCTTATGCGGCCGTTGAGACACTGGTTGATATGTTTCAGGGTGCTGGCGCGTTTGAAGGCATGATCGATGGCCTCGCAAATCAGGCACCAGGAATTCACATCAAGAATGACATCATTGACCAGCTGGATGGCAAACTTCAGCTTGTTATCGCTCCTGCAGATCGGGCTTCCAAAGCACAAACCGACGACATGCTGATTGTTGTGGGCCTGAAAGATAACGAAAAGGTTGCAGATATGCTCAACAAGATTACATCCGAGCCTGGCTTCCCTGGTGAGACTCGTGAAATCAACGGAGCGACCGTTTATGAAATTGAGCCGCCAACCGGTCAGAAGATTGCGTTCACTGTTGCCAATAGCCAATTGCTTGTATCAATTGGGGGAAATCAGTTGGAGCAGGCTTTGCGCGACAACGACGATCTTCGTCCGCTTTCAGAATCAGATGATTTCAAAGAAGTGTCTGAACACTTCCAGGAAGGTGCACTCGCAGTAACATTCAGTCGCCCGGCTTTGCAATACCGTCGGATGTACGACATGGTTCGTGACGGTGAAGCCGCTGAAAACTTTCCTGGCATGGAAGACCTGTTCTCGAAGATCGACTTCAGCAAACTGCCTTCATTCGACGTAATTGAAAAGTACATGGCTCCGACCGGCGGCTTCTGGGTTGGTGACGAAAACGGCGTGCTGATGGAAACGTTCTCGCTGAAGGGCGAATAATTTCGTGGCGTGGCGATCACGCTCAAAAATCGGTTGAAACTTGCTGGGCTGTTCCTGGTTTTCCAGGAACAGCCCCTTTTTGTTCACAACAGCGGTCCCATTTTTTCATCGAACTCTTGTTTGGCATTTGCCAATAGGATTGCCAGTGGAACAATCACCGCGACCAATCGAATTGCGAATTTCACTGTGGAGGTTCTGTTGCGAAGCAGAGGCATCTCCGTGACCCAGCAGAGTGACGGTGCAAGAAAGATCACGATCGCCTGAGCACTTGTCAGTTGACCGAAGAAGCGACCAATCCAGACCAGACTAACAAGGCTCACAAGCCCGATACCAATCGCAGCCCTTCCAATAACATATCGATTGAAATGCTTGTTACTTCCCAGTGGTCTGCTGACCCAAAACTGCGACGCCAGTGCTGACACCACCAGTCCGGTCGCCAGCGGTAACGCGGCAGCACCACCTTTAATGTAACCAGCCATCATCGTTGCACAACCAGCACAGATCAAAGACAGGCTGAGACTCAATACAATGCCACTCGAAACCCCGCGTGCTGCCAATTGCATCAGAGCAAACCACATGACCATCAAGAGTAACGAGCTAAAAAGCAGAATGCCTGACATGTTGTGAATCAGCCATGCTTCGCGAGTACTCCTGTTCGACGCGTCCAGGTAAATCGAACCGTGCATCAGGATGCGACCGATACCGCAACACAGGAAGCATCTTGTGATCCACAACAACACGTGAATTGAGCGACTCGCCAGGCCACGATTGTGTGGATCGCTGGCTGTTGAATCCGTAGCTGAGCAATCGCCATTGATCGCTGCAATGAGCTCGATGATGAGGATAGCCGGAAGCACGATCGTGAGAAACCGATCCAGTGCATTTGCAGGCGGCCAGGGCCATGAAAAATTCAGTGTGAGGTAGCCAGCAAACGCTCCCGATGCCATTGCGAGGACATTTGCTGTTTCAGACATCATTCTGCCGCGATTCCACGAAAGTACTCGGACCGCCAGCAGAATCGCTGTGCTGGCGACAATCGCCGCCAGCACAGCTTTCAGGTATTCAATCGGATCAGGCATCCGCTATTTTCGAGTCCCTTCGCAATCGATGATGATAATCGCTTCGTCGCCAATTCCATCTGGACTAATGGCCTTTGGATCAAATCCATAGTCACTGCGTTTCAATTTCAGCTCGGTCGAGAAGCCAACACGTTTTGCATCCCGCGTGACTTTTTCCTTGCCGCCCATCAACTTCAGCTTGATCTCGTTGGTTTTGCCGTGCATCGTGAAGTCGCCGGTCACTTCGTAACCGCCTTCGATGACTTTCACAGCTGTGCTCTTGAATTCAATCGTTGGGAACTGCTTGGTGTCAAAGTAATCCGGCTGACGCAGATGTTCGTCGCGTTTGACGTTTCCTGTGTCCACGCTTTCTGCTTTGATGGTCAGCAGAAATGAGGATTTCGTTGGATCTTGTCGGTCAAGCGAAAACTTCCCGTACACTTCATTGAAGCGTCCGTGAATCCAGCTGATATCCACATGGCGAGCTTTAAAACTGACGGAAGAATGCACCAGATCGTAGGCATATTCGTCCGCGCTGAATGCGACATTGCTTGTCGTACAAAACGCCGCCGCCGTGAACAGTGACAGCAGACTGACAGTTAGAATTTGACGCATCAAAGTAATTCCCTTAAAAGTGCTCTCGAAGATATCTCACTGCCCTAACTTCGCTCGCAGTCAGCAGCCGAACTGCCATGGTATGGTTTGTCAAGTTGACAGTAAAGCGAGCGTATTGATCCTGAGTGAGACAAAATGATTGCATGTTTCTGCAATCTCGCCAAATGAGTTTTACCTGCTGCTCAACAAAATTTCCGGAGTCGCCTGTGTCCCGTCGTTTGATCATGCTTTTTGCATTGCCAGTGTTTGGCATGTTGCCGTTGCTATTCACGCCTTCGATTGCAGCAGACGAAAAGAACGTCAATGCGACCATCGAACGCGAAACTCGTACGATCAAAGGCTGGACGGTGCATATTGATAAGCGTCTGCTTCAAAACGAGCCAAAAGCAACACGTCTTGCGTTAGATCTGCTCGAGAAGCAGTTGGTCGAAATCATTCGAGTCGTCCCGAAACCAGCGGTTGCGGAGTTGCAAAACGTGCCACTGTATTTTTCCCCTGAATACGAAGCCAACAAAGGCCGCGCTGAGTTTCATCCTGGTGAGGAATGGCTCAAAGAAAACGGCCGTGATCCCGTGATGGTTAAGTCTGTTGAATTCAGCAACGTGATGAGTTTCGAACAGGAAATGCGCCGCATGCCGAACTTCGCACTGCACGAACTGGCTCACGCGTATCACAATCTTGTACTGAATGAAGGTTTCGGAAATCCTCAGATCGCCGCCGTCTACGAACGTGCGAGGGAAAGCGGCAAATACGACAACGTGGAACGCTGGCATGGCGTTCCCAATAAGAACACATTCGAAAAGGCGTATGCGATGACGAATCCGATGGAATATTTTGCTGAAACTACGGAAGCATATTTCAGCAAAAACGACTTCTTCCCTTTCAACAGTGCTGAGTTGAAGAAGACCGACCCTGAAATGTTTGATCTGCTGACGGAGCTGTGGGGAGTTAAAGAAAATAATTCATCAGTGTGGATACGACCTGTCGTTGTCGATTGAAACAACAATCATCAGTGGCATGCGTTCGCACTGATTGTGATCGTTGGACGCACTCATATGTTAACGAATCCCTGAGCGATTCGTGTTTCCGGACGCCACAGACTTCGCCCCTTTTAGTTTTTCCGAATCAAGATCGAAGCGATCCAGATTCATGACCTTGTTCCATGCGGCCACGAAATCAATGACAAACTTCTGTTCGGCGTCTTTGCTCGCATAAACTTCTGCGATCGCTCGCAGCTGCGAGTTTGAACCGAACACCAGATCGACGCGTGAACCCAGCCACTTAACCTCACCTGATTTGCAATCACGACCTTCAAAGATGTGATCACACATGGCAGACTTTTGCCACTCGGTACTCATGTCCAGCAAGTTGACAAAGAAGTCATTGGTCAGCTTTTCCGGCTGCTTCGTGAAAACACCCAGCGAAGGAAAGCCAACATTGGTGTTCAGAACTCGCATACCGCCGACCAGCACTGTCATCTCAGGAGCCGACAGTGTCAGTCGGTGGGCTCGATCAATCAGCAACTCTTCGGCGGGGCGATCGTGAGTGTGACCAAAGTAATTGCGGAATCCGTCCGTTGTCGGTTCCAGCACGGCAAACGAATCGACGTCCGTCATTTCCTGCGTTGCATCGGTCCGCCCCGGAGAGAACGAAACCTGCACGTCATGACCAGCATTCTTTGAAGCTTGTTCAACGCCCGCACATCCGCCCAGGACGATTAGATCGGCGAGCGAAACTTTCTTCCCATCCGTCTGAGATTGATTGAATTCCTGCTGAATCTTTTCCAGTGTCTTCAGCACGTTCGCCAGTTGAGCCGGATTGTTGACTTCCCAGTCCTTCTGTGGAACCAGGCGAATTCTAGCTCCGTTCGCACCTCCGCGTTTGTCGCTTCCTCGGAATGTCGATGCCGAAGCCCATGCGGTTGAGACAAGGTCAGACACCGTCAAACCGGACGTCAGCAGCTGTGCTTTCAGTGCGGCAATGTCTTTCTCGTCGATCAGCTTGTGATCCACTAGTGGAACAGGATCCTGCCATAACTGAGGTTCCGGAACTTCAGGACCAAACAACCGCGACACAGGCCCCATGTCACGATGGGTCAGCTTGTACCAGGCTTTTGCAAACGCGAGACGAAACTCCTCAGGATCCTTATGGAACCGTTTCGAGATCTTGTTGTATTCAGGATCCATTCGCAGCGCGAGGTCGGTCGTGAACATCATCGGCGCGTGTGACTTGTTTGCATCGTGGGCATCGGGCACCGTGCCTTTTGCAGCAGGATCGGTCGGAGTCCACTGCCAGGCACCAGCAGGGCTTTTTACGAGATCCCAGTCGTATCCGAACAGATTTTCGAAATAGCCGTTGGACCATTGAGTTGGGGTCTTGGACCACGCACCTTCCAGGCCACTGGTGATGGTATCGCCCGCATTGCCCGTTCCGTATTTGTTCTTCCAGCCGAGCCCCTGCGCTTCGATACTCGCACCTTCCGGAGCCGGACCTACGTTCTCAGTACTTGCCGCCCCATGAGATTTTCCGAAGGTATGTCCTCCGGCAATCAGGGCCACGGTCTCCTCATCATTCATCGCCATGCGGGCAAACGTTTCTCGAATGTCCCTCGCAGCATCCAGAGCACTCGGCTTGCCGTTCGGGCCTTCCGGGTTCACGTAGATCAGACCCATCTGAACAGCGGCCAGCGGATTTTCGAGTTTGCGGTCGCCGCTGTACCGTTTGTCTCCCAGCCATTCGCTTTCCGGACCCCAGTAAATATCTTCCTGAGGTTCCCAAACATCTGCGCGGCCTCCTGCGTAGCCAAACGTCTGAAAACCCATCGATTCCAGTGCGCAATTGCCTGCGAGTACCATCAGATCTGCCCAGGAGATTTTGGGACCGTACTTCTGCTTGATTGGCCACAACAACCGACGAGCTTTGTCCAGGTTTGCATTGTCCGGCCAACTGTTCAATGGCGCGAAGCGTTGAGTGCCGTAGCCGGAACCGCCTCGCCCATCAGACACGCGATATGTTCCCGCACTGTGCCACGCCATGCGGATGAAAAACGGACCGTAGTGTCCATAGTCGGCTGGCCACCAATCCTGCGACGTCGTCATGAGCTCGACGATATCCTGTTTCACGGCTTTCAGGTCGAGCGATTTGAATTCTTCGGCGTAGCTGAAATCTTCGTGCATGGGATTACCCATGGGAGAATTCTGATGCAGGATCTTCACGCTCAACTGATTGGGCCACCAGTCTGCATTTGACATACTGCCAGCTGCAGTCATCCGTTCCGTCGCAGGCCGAACGGCTCCATCGACTACCGGGCATTTACTGAGGCTTTCCATTTTTCGGTCTCCTTTTGGTTTTTCGCCGTCGATGGCGACGGTCTTTTGATTCTGAGCAAAAGCTGAATTGACGATGCACAAGATCGCGCAACTCGCGAAGGCTCGAAAAAGCTGTTTGTGAATTTTCGGCATGGTGATTCCTGAGGTTCGGGTTTAGTTTCGACGCTTACGAAGGGCTGCCAAGGTTTCTATTGATTTTCTTCGCCCGGATGGTTCACTGCGTCGTCTCGACACGGAAATATCGCAGTTAACGATCGATATAGCCAATGCATTGATGTACTATGTTGCATGCATTCAGTGCATTAATCAGAAATTCGGGTATTCTCATGGAATTTGATCAGCTACGTTATTTCCTGCAGGTCGCCAAGCGAAGCAGTTTTACTCGGGCCGCAGAAGATCTTGTCATCTCGCAACCAGCACTCAGCCGTTCGATACAAAAGCTTGAGGAAGAACTTGGTCAGCCAGTCTTCGAACGTAAGACGCGTTCCGTTTCGCTGACCGAAGCAGGCTCGTTGCTTCAGTCTCGCGCACAACAGGTGCTCGCGATGCTGGAAGACACAAAAGCTGAGATCACAGATGACGGCAAAAGCGGCCGT
>JAYVNW010000381.1:0-1583 GCA_043758225.1 Candidatus Kuenenia sp.
CTGCTGTTTTACACATGGGGCGTGACTCCCGACGAAGTCCTGCAGCGAGTCATCGGCCGCAGCGCCATTGAAGTGATGTGGGATGACTCGCTCGGCGCAGGATTGCAGATGGCTCTGTTCGATGCCGTCGGACGTGCGGCTGATGTGCCCGTCCACGCGCTGCTGGGCAATAAGTCCAATCAGACGACTCCGTTGTCGTGGTGGAATATCGATACTTCCGCAGAAGACATGGCGTCCGAATGCAAAGAAGCGATGCGGCTGGGTTACATGTCGTACAAGACAAAGGGGCGTCCTTGGTTCGACGTCTTTAAGCAGGTCGAGATGGCAACAAATGTCGTTCCACCCGAGTTCAAGATCGATATGGACTTTAACGACACACTGCGAACGGCCGAACAGGGGCTTCCAATCCTGGAGCGGCTTGGCAAGTATCCACAGGTTGACATCTTTGAAGGTCCGATTCCTCAGGAAGATGTCGATGGCAATCGAAAGATCACGAATGCGACTCACGTGAAGGTCGCTATTCACTACGGGACACCTGATCCTGAAACCTGCGCTCAGACTCGTTGTTGTGATGGCTTCGTTGCCGGTGGCGGTGCCACGAAGCTGATGAAGACCGGGCGGTTTTGTGAGGAGACTCGATTTCCGCTTTGGCTGCAGCTTGTGGGCAGCGGATTGACGGCCGCTCATTCGCTGCACTTCGGAGGAGTTCTCAAACAGGCCATCTGGCCTGCGGTGAATTGTCATCAGTTGTTCGAACACAATCTGTTGACGGAGCCGATTCTCCTGAAGGATGGACACGCGACAGTGCCTGATCGGCCGGGGCTGGGCTTTGAAGTCAATCGAGATGTCGTCGACAAACTGAAGGTCGAGAAACCCGCAGAACGCCCCGAGCCGGAGCGGCTGATCGAAACCACATGGGCCGACGGCCGCCGCATGTTCACCGCCAATAACGGCAAGGTGAACTTTATGCTGACGGCCGCGAACCACAATCGCTATCCGTATTTTGCTGACGGAGCTGACACCCGGCTTGTTCCCGACGACGGCACGCCACGCTGGCGAGAACTCTACGATCGTGCCCGCAAAGAAGGCCCGATCAGTGTGTAATTCGGAGATAGGACACAACCACGGTTACGCAATGATGTCCTGAATCGGCGTGCCGTAGTCGATCTCCAGCCGCTTTTGTCCTGGAAATTCCAGGCGACGAGAGTCCACGCCCAATTGGTGCAACAGTGTTGCATGGATGTCCGTGACATAATGGCGATTTTCGACGGCGTGAAATCCAATTTCATCTGTCGCCCCATGCACAACGCCACGCTTCAATCCGCCGCCCGCCATCCAGACGGAAAATCCATAAGGATGATGATCACGTCCGTCGGAACGTTCGGCACCTGGTGTGCGACCGAATTCTGTTGCCCAGACGACCAGCGTTTCGTCCAGCAGTCCGCGTTGTTTCAGATCTTTCAGCAGACCGGCGATTGGCTTATCCACCGCCTTGCATCGCGTGGAGTGATTCTTCAACAGTTCAGTATGGGCATCCCAGCCGTCGTCGTAGATTTGAACAAATCGGACGCCGCGTTCCACCA
>JAYVNW010000382.1:0-1634 GCA_043758225.1 Candidatus Kuenenia sp.
TCTTCACACTTTCTGCGGCAGTTGTTTTTGGGGCACGCGCCGGAAACGATTCTCGCCACAACGTTCACTCGTAAGGCCGCCGGGGAGATTCTGGGCCGCGTCCTACTGCGTCTGGCAGAAGCCGCAGACGATCCAAAGGCAGCAAAAAAACTCGGTGAGTTCCTGGAACAACCGGAAATTACAAAGCCCAAAGCTCGCGATCTGCTAGCCAATGTGACGCGAAATCTGCATCGCCTGCGAGTCTGTACGCTGGACAGTTTCTTCCAGCAGGTCGCCCGCAGTTTGACTTTGGAACTCGGCCTGCCGCCAGGCTGGAGCATTATCGACGAACATACCGACGCCGAAATGCGCGAACAGGCGATCGATGCGGTGCTGTCGCAGCAAGTTCCTGAAGACGCTCAGAACCTGATGCACATGCTGGCAAAAGGCCGCTCAAAACGCAGCGTCCGCGATCTGATCGACGACACTGTTCAGAATTTTCATGAACTCTTTCTGCTGACCGATGATGAAGCGTGGAACAAGTTGCCGAAGTATCCGCGACTGACGAATGAACAAATGCAACAGGCGCTGCTCGATCTGAATTCGTGCGCCCTGCCAGTGGATAAAAATTACGAGAAGGCGCGAGCGGCAGACTCAGAACGGTTCGCTACGTCACAGTGGGATGAATTCGTCAAGACGGGCATCGCATCGAAAGTGCTCGCCGGCGAGACCACATACTATCGCAAAGAAATCAGCGAAGAACTCATCGCTGCCTATCGTCCGTTGCTGAATCATGCGAAGGCCGAATTACTCGACCGCCTCGCGCAACAGATGCGTGCGATCCGAAATTTGATTTCGCGATTTGATCGCGAATACTCGCGTCTGCGGTCTGATCATGGCTGGATGGGATTCGGTGACGTCACTCGCACCCTGGCAAAATCCGTCGATGCCGCCAGCGGTGAACGCATGAGTTTTCGCCTCGACAGTTCGATTCGCAATCTGTTGCTCGATGAATTTCAGGACACATCCGCCGACCAGTGGAGAATTCTGAAACGGCTGACGCAGAATCTTGATCGACATGAAAAACACAGCTTCTTCTGCGTCGGTGATCCCAAGCAGGCGATTTACGGTTGGCGTGGTGGCGTCGCTGAAATTCTGGACGCCGTGCCGAACGCTGTGCATGGAATCGTCGAAGAACCGATGGACAAAAGTCGCCGTTCAGCACCCGCTGTCATGGTTGCGGTCAACAAGATTTTTCAACACATCAAACATCACTCGAATCTTGAAGACTACCACGTCCCGGTTGTGAATTGGTCCAATAGATTTCCTGAGCATTCGACAGCCAACGAAACAATGCCCGGCTACGTCTGCTTTCGTTCTTCGCCCGTCATGGAAGGCGACTCGGCCGACGAAAGACGCGGCCCGTGGCATCGCTGGGTGGCTGAACAGATCCTCGATCTTCATCTGCAAACCCCGGGCGCAACGATTGGTGTTCTAACTCGCACCAACAGCGCGGTCGCGAGAATCGTGCATGAATTATCTCAGCTGAACGTTCCAGCCAGCGAAGAAGGAGGAACTCCGCCAACCGACAGCGCGGCAGTACTGGCGATGCTGTCGCTTCTGCAACTCACGTCTCATCCCGGCTGCCACGTCTC
>JAYVNW010000383.1:0-3454 GCA_043758225.1 Candidatus Kuenenia sp.
CACGTTCAGACGGCCTGCGGCCATCTGGTAGATTTCAGGGTGTGGCTTACCGTGAGTTACGTCCTCGGCAGTCAGAGTGAAGTCGAAACGATGAAGCAAATCGAATCGCTCCAGCAGCGGAGTCATATAGGCTCTGGGTGACGATGTGGCGACAGCGCGGGGAAGGTCCAGAGATTCAATAAGTTCCAGCACATGATGCAGGCCGGGCATCGTCTCAAGCGAATTCTCTGAAATGGATTCGAAGAGTTCCTTGGTTTCATACATCAAATCTTCGATGCGATCTGCTAAGCCGGTGATCGATTTCAATGCCGTAAATGCTTCAACGGCGCGGCGTCCCAGCATACTCTGGCGGATTTCGTCCGTCATGATCAGGCCACGCCTCTCCATCAATCGCTGACCGGCAAGTTCAAAAATATCCTCGGTATTCAGCATCAATCCGTCCATATCAAACACGACCGCGCGGATTTGAGGACGTTGGTTGGTGGTGTTCTGCATTGTTTCCGGATTTTTCATATCAGTTCGTTCAATCGTCCGCCACGGTAGCTCAGGTCGAGCAGTTCCATGGGATGCAGCACAGGCACTTCTCGGCCAGCTTCTTTCAGTTTTGCCTGCAATTGGAGTGAACAACCGGCGTTGCCGGTGACCACAATATCAGGCTGAACATCCATGAGACACCCGACCTTTCGTTTACCCAGTCGGTCGGCCATTTCCGGTTGAGTCAGATTATAACTTCCTGCGGCACCACAGCAGAGTTCTGGTTCAGCAATGGGACGGAGCGAGATCCCCGGAATCAGCTTCAGCAAATCTCGTGGCTGCGAACGAATCTTTTGAGCGTGCTGCAGGTGGCAGGCGTCCTGATAGGCCACGACGGCATCGATGCGTCCTGTTGGTTTGAGAGGTCCCAGGGTCATCAGGAATTCACTGATATCTTTGACGAGATTACAGAATCGCGTTTTGTCGGAATTAACGCCCGTCGTGTGATGAAAA
The DNA here is from genome assembly GCA_043758225.1 of Candidatus Kuenenia sp. Taxonomy (GTDB): domain Bacteria; phylum Planctomycetota; class Planctomycetia; order Planctomycetales; family Planctomycetaceae; genus SXXK01. The sequence goes on from JAYVNW010000383.1 coordinate 988, forward strand.
TTTTTCTTCGTCAGTTCGTCATGAATGTGGCTGTAATCTTTCATCATTGCACCGCACCCCGCGACGTTGACAATCACAGCGTCCAGTTTTTCATTTTGAAAGGCGTGGATATTCTGCTGCATCAAATCGAGCGCAGGTTGTGATGCTCCACTGTGATAGTGAATAGCTCCACAGCATCCCTGGCTCGTTGGAATTACGACATCGCAGCCATTCTCCTGCAAGACTCGAGCGGTCGCCCAGTGCACGTGACGAAACATGGCATCAGCGACGCAGCCAATAAACAATCCGACTCGAGCGCGACGAGTTCCCCTGGCTGGAAGAAAAGCCGGAAGTTCAGGAAGCGATGGTTTCAGTTTCGGAAGCTGAGCCTGCATGCGTCGTAGCTTCGCGGGCAGCAGTTTTGTCAATCCCAACGTTTCTGCAAGCCGATCGAATCCGAACATCTGCATGAGCCGAGCTGGCTTCAATGCCCACCGCATCCTGCCCCGATCCGGAAACAGTCCGTACATTATCCAGCGATGAAACCAATCCGGTTTCTGTTTCGGATTTGCAACCGAGCCACCGCCACTTGCCATTTCGTGCATCTCAACTCGAAACGGTTCGATCAGCCGACCGTATTGAACTCCGCTGGGACACGAAGTTTCACAGCTTCTGCAATCCAGGCATAAATCTAAATGCCGCATCACGTTGTCGGTCAAAGGCAGGCGACCGTCGACAACCGAACGCATTAGATAAATCCGTCCACGCGGACTATCGTTTTCGTCTCCGGTTTCCACATATGTGGGGCATGAAGACGTGCAAAGTCCACAATGCACGCAATCCAGGAAACGCTCGTACGGAATCGATTGGCCGATAGCCTGCGCGAGAGGCAACAGCGGGCTTGAAGAAATTATCTTTGTGGTTTCAGTCATTGAGATTACCCCAAAAGCTCCTGCAATCTATTGGAATACAGTTCTACGTTTGAGGCCACCGCAGGATGGTGCCAAGCCTGATTTTGTTCCCGTATTTCAACAGAGCCACTTCCGGTGTCCACGATTTTAATCAGCTGTTCTCGAAGTCTCGCGAGATCGGCAATTGAGTCCGATTTCAGATACAAGATTCCGTTGCCAGCACGACCGAACGCCGATAAACCTGCATCATTCGCAAGCTGCAAGACAGAAACGATATGCGACGGTAATACGATGACTTTTGCTGACCAGGCTGCTTCCTGCGTCCTGGCCTCGGCTGACAAATGCATTGCAGCACGACAATAATTTCCGACAATATCCGGACGAGCGACAGTCGTGACAAAACTTGCGGTTCCGTGCAACTCTTCGGCGAGCGTTTTGGTCTGCCAGTCGCAAGCCTTTCGTGATCCCTCAAAGCCCAGCAGAAGAAAAGCTGCGTTGGGAATCGTTGATTGCGTGCCAGGCTCTGTGTCAACATTTGGCAGCAAGCCGTGAGCGGCAGCGGGATTCAGTACATCCAGAATCTGCGGTGTTGTTGAAGTCAAATTGATCCGATTGAGGGCCGAATCAAGATCTTTCAAAGTCCGAAAGCCAGCCACCGAACAATGTTGCTCTACAGGCAATGGTTTCAATTTAAATGTCACTTGTCGTAACGTCCCAAGCTTTCCCTGAGCTCCAATCAAAAGCCGGCAAAGGTCATATCCCGCCACATTCTTGACAACTCGCCCTCCCGCATGAAAAACTCGCCCGCTTCCGTCGCAGGCCTCGATCCCGATCACATAGTCGCGCAGAGTGCCGTATCCAAACTGCCGCGGCCCGCTGACGTCATGCGCAACCATTTCCCCGAGCGTGAAATAATCGTTGGGTGTATCAATCGGCAGTTGCTGCTTCTCACACCGCAAAACTTCCCTAAGTCGACTAACAGTCATCGCTGCACCGACGGTGATCGTCATATCCCGGGCTGGATAGTCGATCACGTCATTGGAGATTTCCGAGGAAGACGGTTGAACGTTGGGCATAGTTAAGACACTAAACTGGACAATAAACGCAAATCGCTGGCAGCAAGTCAACTTGTGCCTTAGCTATTCGTATTAAGAGCATTCAAACGCAAGCTCACAGTCTAGCGCAACGCGGCTGGTTCGTGAAATGGACTCGCCAAGCCGAGGCAAAAACAATAGAGACTGAGCCGGCACAACCCTGTAAACAATTTCTATTCAAAAACCGACAATTTTAGGGCCAAAATTGAGCACATCAGCTAGAACATCGCCCCGAATCGAGTACTTTTCAGATGTTGGACATCAAATCGAGCGAAAAAAGGACAACCAAGAAGCATTCTGATTCCACAGGGGTCTGTCGAAATGCAAAAAAGCCCGTAAAGCACTTAGCTTTCCGGGCTTTTAAGTAGCGGCGGAGGGATTTGAACCCCCGACCCGCGGATTATGATTCCGCTGCTCTAACCAGCTGAGCTACGCCGCCAAATGAGCACGTGGCGAATTGACGACACACAAAAGGTTGCCGAG
>JAYVNW010000384.1:0-6873 GCA_043758225.1 Candidatus Kuenenia sp.
GCGGTGAAATGCCTGAACCGACGGCGCGGCATCGCCGGTGGAAGTGTAAATATCCTGCGAGTTTCCGTTGTCGATGTAATCAAAGCTGAAACCAACCGACCGATACGTTCCCGGCTGCAGAGTTCGATATCGCACGCGAGCCTGAAAGTTCCGGGGATGAACGGTGTTGGCGACGACGGTCGCAAAGCTTCCGACGGACGACTCAGTCAGCCGACCTTCCTGCCAGGACCAGTTGCCTGAGACCACATTCCAGACGTCTGATCGAGATTGGAAATCATCATGCAGCACCGGCGCGACATTGGTGGCTTGCGTTCCCAGAGCCTGCTGTTGCTCAAGTCCAGCCTGAAGGACTTCGACAGCTTTTTCGGCCAGCGCTGCTTCGTCCTGAGCCTTCGTGATCTGCTGTTCTGCCAGCATGACTTTCGATGCAGCGGCGGAAATAAATCCGTCGGCCACGGCCGGACGCAGTTGCGGATACCAGGCGTCGGCAGAAAGTGCCACAGGCTGGATTTCGCCAGTCAGTTTTCCCAGTGCTTTGGGCACGGCAGGCGTCATTAGTCTTGATTCATCCGGATAGCGGTTGTCGCCGCGCTGAAAGACGAAAGTCTTCGCATCAACCACTTTGTCGAACGCGCGAGCAACGCCTTCCTTCAGCACGGGGCCCAGCGTCGCATCTTTCTCTGTGTCTGCATTTCCGCTGATGGGATCTGTGCGAACATCATGCGGTTCGAAGAACGCTCGGAAGTGGTAATAGTCTTCCTGCGAGATCGGATCAAACTTGTGATCATGGCATCGAGCGCACTTCAGTGTCAGACCCAGAAACGCCTGGCTGGTCTGTTCGACTGTGTCAAACATCCAGACATTGCGGTCAAACTTGTACCAGTTGCGTCCGAGAAACCCTGTGGCACGCAGGACATTGGCATCTGCTGGAGCAAGCTCATCGCCTGCCAGCATTTCGATCACCATCTGGTCATATGGTTTGTCATTATTGAGCGATTCGACGATCCAGTCACGCCAGCGCCAGATGTGTCGCTGGCTGTAGCGAATCTCGTTGATACCTCGACTTCCATACCAGTCGCTGTAACGCCAGACATCCATCCAGTGGCGTCCCCAGCGTTCGCCATAATCCGGGCGAGCGAGCAATTCGTCAACCACGTTTTCAAAGGCATCGCTGGACTGATCCAGCAGGAATGCATGCAGTTCCGCGCGTGTTGGTGGAAGCCCCGTCAAATCCAGGAAAACTCGACGCAACCAGACTTCCCGCGGCGCTTCTTGGGCTGGTGTCAAGCCATGCTTCCCATGTTCAAAGGCAATGAAGGCATCAATCGGATTGCGAACCCAAGTTTGATTTTTGACGGTCGGGACTGTGGGTTGTACTGGACTTTGATAGGACCAATACAGTGCAGGATCCTCGGGGATCTTTTCATCGGCTGGCGAGAGTGCTCCTTCGTCAATCCAGCGTTTCAACAGGTCGATCTGAGACTCCGACAGTTCCTCCCCCTGACCTTCCGGCGGCATGCGAATGCTTTGGTCCTGCGTTGTCACGCGTTCGATAAGCAAGCTGCGAATGCTTTCCTCAGGCACTACGGTCGGTCCGCTGTCACCGCCTTTGCGGATCAATTCACCAGCATCCAGTCTCAGTCCTGAATTCTGTTTCAACGCTCCGTGGCAGGCAGCACATTTTTGAAACAGCAGCGGTTTGATTTCACGCTTGTAATCGACAGCTCGCTTTGCTTCGCCCTTATCGTCTGCCACACACCTCGGCAACGCAGCTATCGCGACTAACAGCGGAGCCAGCAGAAGAATTGCAGTCAACACGATGCGATGCATGTGAGAAGCTCACTTGTTGCGAACAGGCAGGAACGAATCGTGATGACGATGCACCACTTTGGAGGACTGGCAGTATAACGATTCAGCGGAGCTCAGGCGATGATTTTATGCACCGGCGACAGCAACGTGAGCAATTAAGATTGACGACCGCTGTGCAGCATAAGCAGGCCCGGAAATCAAAACACATGGTTGAACGTTCCATTTTGCTCCGCTGAATGGTATTCGATTTCGATGATCTACCGGAAACTAATCAGCATCGACGCACAAATTATTGTGCATAAGTCGTTTAACGGCGAGCCGCAGGCGTAAGCAAATTGCCAGAAAACCGACGCCTGCGGCTTGCCGTTCAGCGATGAAAACTATGCTTGGGTGCTTACAATCTCTCCCGCGTTCCACCGCCAGACAATTGGATGCGCAACGTTATTCGATTATGAACACTTGGCCATTGCAGATTTTATGAGACTTCCGGTCCCGATCCTGAATTCCGGAGTACCAATTCCTGAACTGCAGCGAACCAGGGTTTGACACAGGACAGCAGTTTGATGAAAGTAGACAACGGCGGTGATGCGTAGTCGTTTACCTCCACAAGTCGTGCTGTTCGTTGGCAGGTGCAACGATGCCAAATGAACGGCTCGGACGCAAGGTCATCATCGAACTCACGTTGAAAACACATTATCCCAAAACGACAGGAGCGCACGCTGTGAACAACCACAATTCCGTTTGCCAAATTCCGTTGATCGTGGTGTTCCTTGCGATCATCGTACCATCAGGTTGTATGTCTGATGTAGCGTCTGCCGACGAGCCTGCACAGGGCGTGTCGAAAGTTGTGGAGTTGGGAAAGGATGTGACTTTGGAAGTCGTTTATATTCCTCCCGGTGAGTTCAAAATGGGAAGCACGGCCGCCGAACGCGACTGGGCGACGGGTATCGAAGGTGGCGCGACGCCGGGGACAGAACGTGAATCGTACGAAGGTGAAGTACCACGACTGATGCGAGTCAAGGATGGCTTCTGGATGGGGCGTACAGAAGTCAGCGTCGGGCAGTTTCGGCGATTCGCAGATGAATCGCGTTACGTGACCGATGCGGAGAAACCAGGTGGGCATACTCAAGTGTTTGATCCGGAATGGGATGGATACAATCTGCGAGGAACCATCACGCATCCGTGGAAGCCCATGGAAGGCAAAAGCTGGCGTGATCCGAATTTTGAATTCCAGATGCAGGAAAATTTTCCCGTCGTCTGTGTGAGCTGGAATGATGGCCGAGCGTTTTGCGCATGGCTGACGAAAACGGAACGTAGTGCAGGTCGATTGCCGGAAAGTCTCGAGTATCGACTCCCGACGGAAGCGGAATGGGAGTATGCGTGTCGCGGAAAACTCGAAAGCAAGTCTTTCTGGTGGGGAGACGATCTGAGAGATGGTCAGGGGCGACTCAATGTTTCGGCTGTCGATTTCCTGCCTGCCCGAAAGACGATCTGGCCACTTGCGAACGCACCCTGGAGTGACGGCTATTCGTTCGTCTCGCCAGTGGATCATTACGGTAAAAAAGGCCGAAATGGATTCGGCATGGCGGACATGTGTGGCGGCGTCTGGGAAGTTGTTCTGGACCACTTTGATCCGAAAGGCGGACACGAAGAACTCTATGTCGTCGATATAAACCCTCGCCCAGTTTGTCGAGGCGGTAACTATTTCGATGTTCCCGGCAACGCTCGCTGCGCCGTTCGACTGGGTCTCCAGGGACCAGCCTATTCCGATTCCCGTGATGGCTTTCGGATTTGTCTTGGAAAGCCACGCCACTAATTGTTGCGACATCATCCCCCTTCGAGGGCCTGGCAGAACTTCTGGCTTGAAGGTGCTCGTTGTTTCACTGGCGTTTGACCGATCCACAACTGCGAAACAATGCCGGATGCGCTGACCATTGAGATCACCATCAGTGAAGTTCCAGCCGCACGCGACATCGACATACTGCTGAACAGGATGAGAGCGGGAACGATGATGAATCTGCCGCCGACACCAAACATCCCGGACAGAATCCCTGAGGCCACGCCGACTATTAATAACAAGCAAGCACACCGACTGGTGAGAATTAGGAACATGATTGAACTTCATCAGAGTTGATGATTCAAAGTGGCCATCACGCTCCGAGTGATGAGCCTTAACGTTGTGGACGTTGCTTATCCACAACACGACGGACCAGAGTTTGTTGAACAGTTCTTCACAGGTGGAACTGTCAGCGACTTGCCAACCTGATTCCATGGCATGCGAGCCAGAATCATGCCCATGCCGCACGTGTCGGTGATTCCGGCAAACATCAGTCCTGCACCTACAAAGCCTGACAATCCGACCCAATAGGGATTTACAAAACTCAATACAGACCCTGCAAGGACCATAAAGCCGGCGCTGATTCGCACCTGACGTTCCAGCGAAATTGCCTTCTTGCCGCGAACAACGGGGTAGCCGGCTTGATCCCAGGCCATCGTGCCGCCCTCGACGTTCACGACATTCGTGCAGCCTGCTGCAGTGAACTTCTCACACGCCTGTTTGCCACGATTACCGGATCGACAGATCACATAGAGTGCGGCATTCGTCGGATGTTTAGCCAGAACATCGCCGCAATTCAGGCTTTCCAGCGGCGTGTTCCTGGCCACCGTCACGTGAACTTCGCGGAACTCCGCAGGAGTTCGCACGTCAATCAGATGCACCGGCTCGCCAGCCTGAATTCGGTCCTGAAGCTGCTTTGGGGAAATAACAGAAATAGTCATGGTCGTGTTCCTTCAGAAATAGAAATGTCGAACATCGGAATATGTCGACATGTAAATCCATTAAAAAGATTCCGCTATTTGTGGCCGCATCAACTGTCAGGACGTTGGTCCATTCTCTGTGGGACATACAGAACCGAAGCGATGAAATCACAACTCAAATTGGTTCTTTGGAAGCAATCCGTGCAGATCCACAGGTAGCCATTCCTTAACGAACGGGCTTTGGGAGTATGGAGATATTTGTTACCCCGGAGAATTGAGAATGGGTCTATGAATGGCGGTATTTAACGAACAAAGGGTTCCCGATTTTTTCGGAAACCCTTTGTTTTATCGAATGGGCAGAGGGGGAATTGAACCCCCGACACCAGGATTTTCAGTCCTGTGCTCTACCAACTGAGCTATCTGCCCGAAAAAGCACTTGCGCCGTTAAACGGTAAAATTACCCTGTCGCCGAAGTTCGGCTCGTTAACAAACCCGTGTTCGGGGTGCGGATGTTAGGGACTCGCGTAAGTCTTTACAAGACTTCCGGCAACGGTTGAGCAACTTCGGGACACATGATGTCAAAAACGGTTCGATCGCTGCACAAACTTAGGATCAGCCTTGCTTTCCAGAGTACAGAGGTCTGATTCGTGGAAAATGGGGAGCATGCGGCATGATGCTGGCCGCGCGAATTCCCTTTTCTTTTGACTCTTTTTGTTTCTTGCCAGGATCCACTGCAGTCGTCCCGCCATCACATGCAGCACCTTGATCCGAATCGGATGAGCCATTCTTTTTATTACGATGTTTTTCCGATTCTTCGATTGCCGCTCCCAGAGGCCCCGCGAGCAACGCTGGCAGAAGTACAACGTCACCCCATAGTGCGGCAAAAATCATCGCAGCCATAATCCAGCCGAAGCGGCTGATCAACAGTAGTTCCACTGGATACAATGCCATCATTCCAAATCCGATTGCAGCGCTGGTTTGCCACAGCGCGGGAGCACAGTGTTCTAAAGATTTAGCGATCGCTTCCTCCCGCGGCATTCCCTGACGCAGCAGTTCCCGGAACCATGTGATCAAATGCAATGTTCCATCCACAGCGAGCCCCAGCGCGACAGATGCAGTGATCATCGTGCCGATATCGACCCGGATACCGGTCCATCCCAACACACCGAATATCATTGCCACTGGCATCACGTTTGGAAGCATCGCGTAGACTGAAGCAGGCAGACTTCGCAACATCACTGCCATGACTGCACACACGAGTAGCAGTGCTAACCCGAAACTATCGATCAGGCTTTCCAACAGCGCGTTTTGCGTCCTGAGAAAGATAGGCACCAGACCGGTAACGCGGTGAACAGGTCGTCCGGCAGCAAAGTCCGAAAGCTGTTCTTCCGCGATACTGCCAAGCTCTTTGGTCAGAATTGCGTAGTCGCAATCAGACAGAATGCTGGACTGACAGGTGATCCGCCAAACTTCATCACCACGCTCATTCAGAAGCTCGTCGCCCTTTTTCTTCCAATCGGCGGACTTTTGCGGCAGTGCAATCAATGAACTTAAACCGTCGGCCGATTCGCCGCCTTTCAGCAATCGTTCATGGATTTTCTTGCCAATCAGGTTTTCACGAAGATTCGCATTGCGACGCGAGCGAGTCTTACTGACTGAATCATCGTTAGCCTGTAAATCGATGAACGATGCCAATGACAGAGTTCCACTCACTTCAGGGTGCTTCTTCAGAGCATCCTGAATCGCCAGAATCTTCCGAGCACGATCCAGGAACGGAACCTTGCGCTGCATTTCGCTGTCGAATCGCACAATCGTATCGACGGAGACAATGCCGGAAAGATTCTCTTCAAGAAACTCGTAGTCCTGCATCACCTGAGACTCGTCGGGAAAGTACCGAATGACTTTTGTTTCAGTTCGAAAATAGACCATTCCCCAGAGACACAAGCCCGTCATCGCGAGATTTACAAAACATGTTCTGCCCTTGTTGCGACACAGTAACTGCCCCAAACGATACCACATGTGATTGTTAATGTGTTCTGGACGCGGTGGGCTTTGTGGCCAATACAGCATCAACGACGGTAGAACATAGACAACGCACAGGAAAGATGCGATACAGCCGATGGAAGCGTAGATTCCAAAATCTCGCACTGGGATCAATGAACTCACCACGAGAGATGCGAGGCCGATGGCCGTTGTTGCGCTGGCTAGCAGGCAAGGCCACCATGCCATCCTGACGGCGTGAATCACGGATTTTCTGGCATCGGCGATGTTTGAGGTTTTCCAATAGTTGCAAATGTGAATGGCACC
>JAYVNW010000385.1:0-3915 GCA_043758225.1 Candidatus Kuenenia sp.
TTTTGGCAGATCCTGCTCGTGAATCTGAAGCGTCCAAGATTCCGGTCGAGTCGAATACAATTGCCACGCAGGCCAGTTGTCAGCAATGCCGACGAGACCCGACAACGGAAATAGCCAAACAAGTGTTGTGGCAATACAATCGCCCCAGTCTGAATCGCGTCCAGCTGATTTCAATCCTTTGCGCGGCCCTGCAAAGACAACTGGAATTAGACACAGGAAGCAAATGTTCCAGATCAATACACCGCAATGATGTCGCAGTCCAAATGGTCCGAGGGCCAGCAGTAAAGTGCCGTGCAACAACATGGCCGATAGAATTCCATAATGACGCATTCCGGGCAGAATTAACAGAATCCCAACAACAAGTTCGGCAGCGTTGAGAGCATGGCAGAGAACTTCCCCGATCTGTCCGGCTGCAATCTCAGGATTAATGTGCAGGATTCTAAGCAATTGTTCCGCGATCACTGCGGACATGCCATGATGCACGGTCGGCCCGAATCGCGAAAGTGCCGAACAGACATAGACAGACGCCAGCACGGAACGCATCAATTTGAGACTGTTTTCCGGCCTGACGAATGAAGTTGCCAGCCCGAGGATAAATAGCCAGTGCCATGCCTGGAGACGTTGCTGGTTCAGAATGAACAGAACAATCGCTGCAGTCAATCCCACGGCACATATCATGATGTCCCATCGTGATTTTTTGACCGCCGCGACAATATAGACGCAGACACCCAGCAGAACGCAGACAACACCATGGTCAACAATGGCGGGCAGACTGATTCCGGCAATTAGCGGGATCACTGGAAAGGAATGTCTCCCCGTCCAGAGCGGAAAAGTAGCAGCGATCAGCGCGATCTCGAAACCGGCGAGGATTCGCAGTGTCTGATTTTGGCGGCGAGCCCAATCGACGGCAGCATTTGATTCGGGATTAGTTTTTACGATTCTGGACACAAGTGGAAGTTATTCAACGTGCGTGATATTCGATAGAATCCAGCAAGAACATCGCGGCTTCGCAGATGTCGCCCGCGTGACTATAGTCCAGAGATAAATGAAATGAATGCATTGCAGACGATTTTTGTGACCGGGACTGACACTGGCGTTGGCAAGACTTACGTATCCTGTCTGCTGATCCGCAAACTAAGGCATTGCGGACTCACGGTTGGCGCGTACAAGCCAGCCTGCAGCGGCGCGGAGTTTGACTCGTCAGGTACACCATTCTGGACTGATGTCGCATCATTGCACTCAGCAACAGGATTAGACGTGCCAATTGATTTAGTCTGCCCACAAAGATTTCTGGCCCCGGTCGCACCGAATGTCGCGGCCAGACTCGAAGGCACAACGGTCTCGAACGAACTGCTGATTACCGGGGCTTCCGAATGGAACCACAAGTCCGACGTTTTGGTAATCGAAGGCGCGGGCGGTCTCTTCTGTCCATTGTCTGATGAACTCACGGTGCTGGATCTGGCAATTCAGGTGCAAGCGCCAGTCTTGGTGGTCGCTGCGAATCGATTGGGAGTTATCAGCCACACGCGGTTGACCGTCGAGCGACTGCGGCAAAGTGGACTAAATGTCGCTGGCGTCCTGCTAAACGAGCTGCAGGGACCTGACAACGGCGACATTTCGTTTGCGACAAATGCGGACCAAATTTGTCACTGGCTTCCAGACATCGCTCTGCTGCGCGGGGGATTCCAATCCGAATCGATTTTCATCATGCAAAATGACGGCGCATTGACGAATTCGCTGTTGGCTCGAATTATCGACAGAATTTAATGGCGCACGTTCACCCTGCTATTGTGATTTAACGTCTGTCCCAGCGGGGTCTGGTTTATGGTTTGCGGGGTGTCAGAGTCGTGGACGAATTGCAGCAAAATTGCAGATGACATTTTGCGATATCTGTCCGGGATCCTGCCGAAAGATTTCCCATTTCTCCAAAACCGGCTAGTATTACCATGGGGCTGAATGTTTTCCGGGGGAGTCTTGGTTGCGTGCGTCGTTTCGCCTGTTGGCGGGAATGGCGGCGTTTAGTCGCAACAAATTGCTCGTCTTGTCGAATTGCTTGAAGAGTTTCGTCGGACAATTTCAGCGCGGGCGAAGATGGTGATTGAAACTATTCGATTGAGGAACGTTTAACATGCGTCGATGTTTTACTGGCTGTGGACGTATCGCAGCAACTATGCTGCTGGCTGCCATAGGGGCTCAGGCAATTGCACAGGAACCTCCGAAACCGGAATATCCACCATCGGAAAAGGTGCTTGAGGGATACGAAAAGGTCGTCACCAAACCAAACATCAAGTCGATGTACACGCTTTGGACGCGTCAAAAAGACGGGCAGATGTACGCGGAACTGCCTCGCGGGTTCGCTCAAAAGAAATATTTCATTGCAACGACCGTTGCCAGTGGCGAGACCTATGCGGGATTGCAAGCTGGTGATGTCTACGTTTACTGGCGACAATACGACAAGCATCTCGCCCTGATGACTCCTGAAATTGAATACCGCGCGGTTGGTGACAAAGAAGCAGAATCCTCCGTTAAGCGATTGTTCACAGATCGTGTTCTCCTGGAAGTTCCAATCGTGACGATGGGACCAGGTGGCGGTCCGGTCATTGACGTCGATGCGATGCTGCTGAATCCGTCCTTGAGTTTCGCACCAGCGGCCGTGAATTTTGCGTTGACTCGCAGTGGTGTGTATTCAATCCATACCGCGAAAGCGTTTTTGAACAACGTTGAGATCGCTTTCGAAGTGCCGGACAGTTCCGGCATCCTTAAGGTTCTGCACTACTCGATCAGCGACATTCCGGACAGCACTGGTTACCAGCCGCGAGTCGCTGACAGTCGAGTCGGTTTCTTTACGACATCGTATGTAGATCTGGCGAAATACAACGACCGTGAAACTCATATTCGATATATCAATCGCTGGCATCTTGAAAAGGCCGATGCAAAGCTGCAGCTGAGCCCACCGAAGAACCCAATTGTGTTTTACATCGAACATACAACTCCAGTGCGTTATCGCCGCTGGGTGCGTGAAGGCATTTTGTCGTGGAACAAGGCTTACGAAAAGGTCGGAATCTCCGATGCCATCGAAGTCTACTACCAGGACGCCGCTTCCGGCGCACACATGGATAAAGATCCGGAAGATGTGAACTACAACTTTGTCCGTTGGCTGAATAACGACATCGGAACGGCGATCGGTCCAAGCCGCGTGCATCCGCTCACAGGACAGATTCTGGATGCTGACATCATATTGACGGACGGCTGGATTCGTCATTATCAGAAGCAGTTTAATGAGTCTTTGCCGAAGGTTGCGATGGAAGGCTATGGGGCAGATACGCTGGCATGGCTGGCTGACCATCCGGAATGGGATCCTCGGATTCGTCTCGCACCGCCTTCAATGCGAAAGTCTATTTCGCGTGAGATCGAATTGCAGTCTCAGTTGCCATACGCCGGTCATCCTATGTCTCGCGTAAATTCAAAACTTCTGGGTGACGACGAATTTGATGGGCTGGTCGGTCGATCCAGCCAGTTGAATGGGATGTGCCTTGCTGCCGACGGAATTTCCTTTGACCTTGCAGTGATGAAAATGACATTTGAGATACTGCAGGCTGGGACGTCTGAAGATCCTCCTAAGTCTGAAGAAAAAACAGAAGCGAAGCCCGAAGAGAAAAAAGAAGAAAAGAAGAAGGAAGAGCCCAAGGAGCAAATGCTGGACGGCATGCCGGAAAGCTTTGTGGGACCGCTTATTGCCCATCTGGTGGCACACGAAGTCGGACACACTCTTGGCCTGCGCCATAACTTCAAGGCATCCAGTATTCACACACTGGCCGAAATTAACAGCGACACGGTAAAAGGCAAGCAGCAGCTGGCAGGCTCCGTAATGGACTACATTGCAGCGAATATCCGCCTGGATTCTGGTTCGCTGCA
>JAYVNW010000386.1:0-3362 GCA_043758225.1 Candidatus Kuenenia sp.
GACGTCATCGCGTGACAGTTCCGTCTGCATTGCGCCGCCAATCAGCCTTGAACCGGTACCAGACACGACGACTGTGTACGTTGTCGGCGCGTTGGGGCTGAGCAGAATTTCCTTCGCGTGACGGCAGGCCGGAATGAGCATGCTCCATTGCCGAGGATCCAGCTTGCCGCCGTTCGTCAGTTTCTGTTCGACAAAATGCGCCAGGGCCAGATCCAGATTGTCGCCGCCAAGCAACAGATGATCTCCCACTGCCACGCGATGAAACTGCAAGCGACCGCCTTCACCGGATCGCACGTGGATCAGGCTGAAGTCGGAAGTGCCGCCACCGATATCGCAGACCAGAATCGTCTGCCCCGGTGATACAATCTGATCCCATTCATCACGGTGCGCATCGACCCACGAATAGAACGCGGCCTGCGGTTCTTCCAGCAACACGATGCGTGGCAACCCAGCCATTCGCGCGGCGGCGACGGTGAGTTCACGTGCCACTTCATCGAATGACGCGGGAATCGTCAATACGATATCCTGCTCGGCCATCGGATGATCATGCTGCGATGCGTCCCACGCTTCCTTCATGTGTCGCAGATAACGCGCGGTCGCTTCGACCGGCGATGATCGCTCCACATCCGCAGCACCGTGCCATGGAAGCAACGCGGCCTTGCGATCCACGCCGTTATGACACAGCCATGATTTCGCCGATTCGATCATGCGTCCCGGCAACGTGCGTCCGTGGTCGCGAGCAAAAACGCCGACGACTCCGGCGGGTGCATCTTTCAACCATGGCAGTCGAGTCGCACCGGACGCACGTTCATCCGGCATTGCTTCGTAATAAAACGATGGCAGCGTTTCCAGTTTCTCGACCTGCCCCGCAGCTACAACCTGAGCGATCGCAAATGTTTCGATCTTCCAGTGTTCGATGTTTGTGTCAACGTAACTCACGGCGGAGTTTGTTGTTCCCAGATCAATGCCTACGACAAAGCGCGGTCGAACCACCTGTTCGCTGGCAGATTCCAGTTGTTGTTTCATTACGGTTTTTCGTTTGTCGGTCATCGAATTGCATCGTACCTGCTTCTGTGGGCCGACAGCGCTAGCTGCGGGCCAGATCATGGCGGTATTTTTCCAGCAGGCGGCCCGACGCTAGCGCATTCGGCGCACAACTTTGTGCAGCTGAACTATCCATCCAGTAGTTCATCTGCGAAGGGATGCACGCCGCCAAGTCCGCCGGATTTTGGGATGGCGTTCAGAAACAGTTCCGCAAGACGAAAGTCTTCGTTCGTTGTAATTTTGATATTCATCGGCCAGCCATCAATGACATGCACTGCCTGGGAAATTGCTTCAACAAGAGACGCTTCATCGGTTGCAGCTGCCAGGTTTCGGCAGTGCGCAAATGCCTTCTGCAGCAATGATGTCGCGAAGACCTGAGGAGTCTGAGCCTGCACGAGACCAGTGCGATCGACGGTTCCGGAAATCACAGCGTCGTCACTGACACGTTTTACGGTACTGCTGATCTTTAAACCTGGAATCGCAGCCTGATGCATTTCCGCCGCCGCGAAGATCTGATCAATCCACCGCGCCGCCAGCAGTGGCCTTGCGGCATCATGCACGGCGATAAAATCTGCTGGCTTTGTGATGGCACTCATGCCGTTCCGGACGCTTTCGGTTCGCGACGCCCCGCCTGCAACCAGAGTGATATCCATAAACGCCATGTTGGCCTTAAACGTTTCTCGGAACCAATCCATGTCTTCGGGGGCCACAACCAGGATCGTCTGGCAAACATCCGGGCGGTTCAGAAAATGTTCCGCGGTTCGCACCCAAATCGGTCTGCCCTTAAGTTCTACAAA
The DNA here is from genome assembly GCA_043758225.1 of Candidatus Kuenenia sp. Lineage (GTDB taxonomy): Bacteria > Planctomycetota > Planctomycetia > Planctomycetales > Planctomycetaceae > SXXK01. The sequence goes on from JAYVNW010000386.1 coordinate 1,842, forward strand.
GGGCTTCTTTCGCTTAAATCCCTGAAACCGGCTGCTTTGCCCGGCCGCAGGTAGAATGACGGCAAATTGTGACAATTGAAGGCTCTCAGTCGCAGGATGCTGGACACATCGGAAACGATTTTTGTGTGTTAAGAACACGTTGTCTAGCGAAAGGTTAACGCAACGTGAATACCTTCCGCCAGCGCGGCGGGGAATTGTCAAATACCATGAGAAATCTGTCCATGCGATGAGAAACCAGTCTGCGGAAATCAAACAGAATCTACGGTGTGCAAATCTGACAGACAAGGTTGGAAAAGCATGCCTGCAGCCGCGCGAAGCTGACAAAACCAGGCTACCATACGGGGCAGAACGCGGACACAGGACTGCGCAGAAACTTTTCAAATCGAGACTCACAATCGACACTTTCTGAAAGAAAGATGTACAGATGACACGTAAGAGCTGGGTTGATCCAAACACGAATGAGCCGCTGATTGATGACTACGCAAAGAAAATGGCGAACTTCATGCAGGCGTTTTCGGACGGAGTGATTTCTGAGCAGGAGATCAGCGACCAGGAAGCTCGGCTTGTCGATCTGATGCGTGATGTTGAACCAGATCTGGACGATAAAACGCATGCGAAGGTCACAAAACTGATGTGCGAAATGACGGCATTCAACATCATGCAGCTTGTCTTTGAGATGCAGATGTCGCGCGCGACAACATTTCGTGGTTAGTCGAATGCAGTTGTCCCATCGACGATTTGAGATTTCCGATTTCCGATTTTAAATCAAAAATCTCAATTCAAAAATCAAAAATCAAAAGAGAAGTGTCACGGTCATGTCGTTTGATGTTGCGGCGTGCCTTGTCCCGTATGAAGGGCACGGCGTTACGTTTGACTATCCAGGATCATGGGAGCTTACTGAAGAAATCGATGATGCCGATGTCCTGATCACAGTAGCGGCCGACAACTCATGCTTCTGGGCGTTGCGAATTTTACACAGTTGTCCGCGTCCCGATGAGGTCGTCAATTCCTGTGTTGAAGCGTTCAAAGAAGACTATGACGATCCGGAAATTACAGAATCCGGCGGTGTGCTGGCCGAAATGCCGGCCTTTTGCCGCGAAGTCGAATTTACTTGCTTTGAGCTACTGAACTCAGCCGCCTTCAGCAGTGTCCGTTCATCCAGGATGACGCTGCTGGCATGGTGGCAGGGTACCGATCACGAACTCGAATTTACACGCCCGATTCTGGAACGGATCAACCAATCTGTTCGTATTCTTGATCTGCAATGAAGCACGCTATTACACATCCGACGTCAATCGAATTTGAGGCGCTTGCACAGCAGTCAAGATTTGTGCCGGTCTATCGCCAGTTAACCGCTGACACTCTGACGCCCGTCACCGCGTATCAGCGAATCGCATCGGGCTCGTGCGCGTTTTTGTTTGAAAGTGTGATTGGGGGAGAAAAAGTCGGACGGTTCAGCTTCGTCGGCAGCAGTCCGTTTCTCACGATTACTGCGACTGGCGCTAAAGTCGTCATAGAACA